>JALNVT010000148.1 GCA_023231265.1 Sphaerochaetaceae bacterium | reverse complement strand
ATTTTGATCTCTGAAGTCCCAGATGAAGCCACCAAGATAAGCTTCATACTTATCTTCCAATTCTGTATAGATATGAAGTCCACCACAGGAATTACCCATTGCATGATTGTATTCACATAGCATGAATGGTCTTTCAGGATGCTCTTCCATAAATTTCGCACAATCTGCTGGTTTGGTGTACATCTGTGATTCAACATCACTTACATCCCAGTACTCAGATGTGATGAAAACACTTTCATAATGAACCAATCTTGAGGGATCAGTAGCTGAGAAATAATCACTTATGTGTCTTATAACATCACCATCCCATGATTCATTACCACAGGACCAGAATAGAACTGATGGATGAAGTCTATCTCTTACAACCATTGCAGCTGCTCTATCTAAAAGAAGATCAGTGTATTCCTCTCTGTTTCCAGGAATAGCTTTTGTGTGCCTATCTTCTTCTTTCAAGAACTGCCATGTTCCATGAGTTTCTAAATTCATCTCATCAATTACATACAGACCAAGTTCATCACACATTTCATAGAAACAGCTCTGATTTGGATAATGTGATGTTCTAACAGCGTTCACATTGTTCTTCTTGAGAAGCTCTAAATCAGAACGAATCTCCTGTTCAGTCATGGCCCTACCATTGATTGCAGAGAATTCATGACGATTCACTCCGTGGAAGATCAATCTCTTTCCATTCAACAGAACCTGATTGCCCTCAATCTTGATCTCTCTGAAACCAATCTTTGTGGTGACAGAATCCATCAAGACGTCTTCATCAAATAGGTTGACAGCCAATGTATATAGAGTTGGAGATTCACAGCTCCATAGCTTCAAATTATCCACTCTAAAAGCATTGGGTAATCCTTTGTAATCAACACCATCACCTTCAAGGGAGAAAGAAAGAGACGGGCACTCAAGAATACCGTTGGCCTTGACGTTTACATCCATGTCTGCTGAATTTCCAAATAGTTTATAATCAACTTCAATAGACTCAATATATTTTTCTGGTGGGAAAACAAGATATACAGGTCTGAACAATCCAGAGAATCTCCAGAAGTCCTGATCTTCAAACCAACTTCCTTTGCAGTAATGCACAACAATGGCAACTATTTCATTGTGTCCCTCTTTAAGACATGATTTTATATCAAACATATTTGGAGTGAAGGAATCCTCACGGTAACCTACATACTGTCCATTGACGTAGAGGGCCATGCAGCTCTCTGCACCTTCAAATACAATATGCACTCTCTGTTTCAAATCATCAGAAGTCAAATTTATATCTTTCTTATAAACAGCAACCTTGTTATCCACTTTAGGAATCATAGGTGGTTTGATATCTTCTTTACCTTCCCATGGATACTGCTGATTTACATATTGAGGTTCATCATATCCCTCAATCTGAAGGTGAGATGGAACCTTTATGCTGCCAAACGATAGATCTTTTACATCACCATCCCAGACTTTTTGAGGAACCTCTGAAGGATTGTTGTACACGACAATGTCCCATTGTCCGTTTAATGAGGTCTTTTTATATTGTGTTTTGTGATCACTATATGGAGGAAGAGTACCTACATTAAAATACTTTGTATCCTCTAGGAATTCAGGTTTGAACATTATATTTGACTCCTTATTTGTTGTTCTTTATTGTTTAACAGATCCAAGCATACCTTCAACAAACTGTCTTTGGAATGCAAAGAATATAATGATTACAGGTAATGTAGCGATTGAAATACCACTCATTATCACTCCGTAATCTGGTGTATATGCACTTGATAATGAAGAAATTAACAATGTAGTTGTCTGCTTTTCATTTGTTTGCAATACAATCAATGGCCACAGATAGTTGTTCCAACTGGTCATAAATGTATATATAGCAGCAGCTGCATATGTACTCTTCATTGAAGGTACAAATATTCTAAAAAATGTCATTACCTCATTCGCTCCATCAACTCTGGCAGCTTCCAAAACATCACTAGGATAATTTACGAAACTCTGTCTGAAGAAGAATACCATAAATACAGATGCACTGCTTACAAGAATGATTGCCCATACTGAGTTGATCAAATGCAATGTTGCAATCAACTTAAATAAAGGAATCATGAGAGAAGCAAAAGGAACCATCATTGTCAGAAGGAAAAATGAGTATAGTTTTTCTTTCCTTTTTGTTTTGTACATTTGAAAGCCATAGGCTGCCATAGATGTAATCAACAAAGTGAGAATAACAGTAAACAATGCAATTTTCAAGGAGTTCATCAGAGCTGTACTCATGTTTGCATTTCCAAATAATTTTGTGATATTTGTTGACCACTGATTTCCAAAGGTCATCTTTCCTTGAATTACATCTGTAGATGTATTTGTGCTTCCAACAACTATCCAAAGGAAAGGGAACAGTGAGAATATTGATGCTATAGATAGCACGATATAAACTATAATCATTCCAGGTCTTCTTGGTTTTTTTCTTGTATCCATTATTAATTCCCCCTCTTTATTGCTTTAGCCATCTTTCTTTCAAGCCTGACATCACTGTCCTCACTTACTCTGAACTGAATTATTGTAAGAATAGCTACGATTATAAGAATTGCATATGATACTGTTGCAGCATATCCAAACTTTGGAGTGTACTTGAAGCAGAGATTGTAGATATAAACTGATAAAGTCAAGAAACAGTTATCAGGACCTACCATAGATGCTGTTGTTCCACCTGCTGAGAAGTTCATTGGTTCATCGAATAACTGCAATGTACCAATTGTAGACATAACAGTTGTGAAAAGAATCATTGGTTTCAGAAGTGGTAATGTGATTTTGAAGAATCCCTGTGATGATGATGCACCATCAATTGAAGCTGCTTCATATAAATCTCCACTGATGTTCTGCATAGCTGACAGATAGAAGATCATGTTGTAGCCAGTCCATCTCCAGATCATTGCCAATATGAGAACAAATGTTGCAGTACCAGGAGCTTGCATCCAAGCAATTGGAGCATCCAGTAAGTGAATTTTGATGAGAGTTGAATTCACCAAGCCATCATAAGCAAACAACATCTTGAACAGAATTGTGTAAGCAATCAAAGATGTTACAGATGGAAGGAATATTGCTGTTCTAAAGAATCCTCTGAACTTCAGCTTCTTGCTGTTGAGCATAGCTGCAAATATCAGAGCCAATACAAGCATCAAAGGAACCTGCAAAAATAAAATTCTAAAGGTGTTCTTCAGAGCCTTAAAAAATGAAGGATCTGAAAACAACTTTCTGTAGTTAGCCAATCCGGTGAATTGAGTGAGTGTTCCTCTGGTAGATGTCAGAGTTAGGTATAGAGAATAAAAAATTGGATATAACAAGAATATACCCAGCAATATTCCAACAGGTGTTATGAAGTACCATCCTACCTTTTTCCTTTTTAGTTCAGTTGCCATTGTTTCTCCCTTTAAAAAGAGGGCGATAGAATTTTTCTACCGACCCCTTTATTTGTTTACTTTAACCTTTCAATCAATCCTAAAGCATTGCGTTTCTTAATTGACTGTCAATTTTATCTAGAGTCTCTTCTAGAGTTGCTTTTCCATCATAATAATCCTGAACATTAGCCATAACAGCTGCATCAGCATCATATGTGAACAAACCAACGTTAACCATAGGAATCTGTGTTGACCACTGCCCCATAGTTTCAAAAATAGGTTTGTTAGAGAAGAATTCATTGTTTGCAGAATAAGCAGAACCTGTTATAGCTGCTTTATATGAACCTACAGCACCTTGGTTAACTAGGATTGTCTGGTAGAAGTCTGCATCAGAAGCAAATGTTTCCTGTAAGAATTCAATAGCTTCATTTTTCTGCTGTCCATTTTCCAATACACACCATGATGAACCACCAAGGTTAGATGCATTAACAGAACCTGGAACATCAAGACGTGGAACAGGAGCTACATCCCAGAGACCTGATTGATCTTCAGCTTGACGAATTGAACCCATGATCCAAATACCTGTTGTGATTGTAGGAACATCACCTGTGTTGATTGCACTTACCCATTCTGTCCAACCACTGGTTGGTTTACGGAATGATTCGTTGTACATTCTTTTATAAATTTCAATAGCTTTAGCTAAAGCTTCATTGTTCTTAACATCAACGTTTCCATCTTCGTCAAAATACCATTTACCTGAAGACTGAAGCATCATTCTGAAGAAACCACCATCAGATGGATCACCAGCTAAGAAGAACTTACCAGTTTTAGCTGTATATTTTTCACCTAAATCACAGAATTCATCCCATGTGATGTTCTCTAAATCTGCTGCAGTTATACCTGCTTCTTTCAACATATCAGTTCTGTAGAATAGACCAGCTACACCAGAATCGAATGGGAATGAATATTGACCACCATCAACTGATCCAATAGATGTTTTATAATCTGAGAAATCATCAAAATTGAAATCATCAGATAGGTCTACGAAAGAACCAGGATAATATGTTACATATTTCTGTACATTATAATCTTCTACCAAACAGATATCTGGTAAACCATCTTTTGTACCAGAAGCCAAAATTGTTTGAATCTTCTGCTCAACATCAGCCTTAGCCATTTCAACAATATTGAAAGTTACTTCAGGGTGTGCTTCGGTATAACGTCTTCCAGCCTCTTCCATAACAGGAATGTTAAATGCAGGGTCCCAACACCAAACTGTGATGGTTTTTGGTCCATTATCGTCAGCTACAGGAGCTGCCTCTTTTGCACCATTAGCAAAGATAGGAGCAACTGTTAAAATTGCTGCTACCATAATAATTAATAATTTTTTCATAAAAATTTAATCTCCTTTTTTAGATTACTTTTGTTTATAATTTATGGTAGGACGGTATTTTCCATATGTCAAGTAAAAGTTTAGTAAACTTTTACTTGTAAGTTGATAAACTTTTGATATAATTTACTTATGTAGAGTAATGTTGATAATAAATCGATATTATTATATTTTATAAAGCAATGACGAAAAGGAAGAATAAAATTATGGCAACAATTAATGATATTGCAAAAGTAGCAGGTGTATCGCCCGGAACAGTATCCAGGGTACTCAACCATGACAACACATTAAGCGTTGCTATTGAAACAAAACTTAGAATCATCTCAATTGCAGAGGAATTGGATTACATTCCTCCAAAAGAAAGACAGAGAAGAAAGATGAAAATGGCTCCACGTTACAATATAGCAATTGTGGATTGGTATGAATCTGCTGCCCTTGCAGAAGATCCTTATTATCTTCATCTCATGATAACAATTGAGAAATATCTCACAAAGCATCATATCAATTCTTTCAAGTTGGTCGATATGGATGGAGAGTACATCACAACAGTTGATACTCAACCTGATGGTATAATTGCCATTGGTAGATTCAAAGAGGAGCAGATTGCTCAACTTGAATCAATCAACAAGAACATAATTTTCATCGATTCCTGTCCCGATGCTGCAACATATGATTCTATTTTGATCAATACAAAGTTAGGAACAACTCAAGCTTTGGATTACTTGATCTCTTTGGGCCATAAAGATATTGCCTTCATTGGGGGTAAGGTCATAACCGAAATTGGAATGCAATTTGATCCAGATGAAATTGATATGAGAAAGAAGACTTATGTTGATTACATGCAAGAAAAAGGTCTCTACAATGAGGAGCGCCTGTTTGTTGGTAAGAAACTGTCCTATCAAGAGGGGATAAGATTGTGCAATATGATGATGCAATCAGAAACTCTGCCAACTGCAGTTTTCTGTGCAAATGATACAGTTGCAACTGCTGTTATGACTCGCTTGAAGGAGAAGGGTTTTTCAATTCCAGAAGATATCTCTGTTGTAGGTTTCAATGACATCTCAACAGCTAAATATCTGAATCCACCATTAACAACTGTAAAGATCCCTCTTCTAGCAATTGCTCAGTCCTGTGTTGATATGCTTAAAAATCAGATTGAAAGATCCATAGCATTCCCAAGACTTATGTACATTCCAACATCCATGAAAATAAGAGAGAGTGTCAAGAATTTGAACGAGGAAGAAAAACGCTCCCCTATCGAACAACAGGAGAGCTCTTAAAAAATCCAGTTCAATCAATCGAAATTGACACTGTTATTTAGAAATGATATTTGATTCCTGTCGATAATTGCAGGTCATTAATATCACTGTTGTTTGAATTGTTCTTAGGATTCACAATATGAACAAAATCAAGCTGACCATATACTTTTGTATTTGATTGCAGTTGATAACTGCCATTCACACCCGCCACCAGTGTTCTTGATACAGCATTTTTTATATCTGCATCAGGATCCAATGAACCATTATCATTGGTTTCTGTTGGAGTTGTGTAGGTTTTATTGTTCTTCCAGATTGAATAGATATCGAATGAGCCATGAAGCATGTAGAATATATTTACTTCAGAGGACCAAGCATTGAACTTCTTGAATCCTCCATTCAGATTCAAAACCATTGCATCTCCTCCATATTTATATCCAACAAATTGAGGATCATAGATGATTTTATCATTCCAATCTCTGATTGCAACCACATAAT
>JALNVT010000147.1 GCA_023231265.1 Sphaerochaetaceae bacterium | reverse complement strand
ATATCGATATTTTAGGTGGAATACTTACAAGCATGTGTACATGGTCAATCATTAAATGTCCTTCTATTATCTCAACAACTTTGTAGCCACAAAGTGTTTTTAATATCTCACCAACACTTTCTCAGTATTGTGCATAAATTGCTTTTCTTCTATACTTTGGAGTAAATACTATGTGGTACTTACAAAACCATTTTGTATGTGCCAAATTATTTGCTTTTTCTGCTATATTATTCTCCTTACGGCTTAAAATTTTGGAGTAGATACCTATATTTTAATCCGTTTGGAGATTTTAAAATATACTATCCACCCGCATAGCGGGTGGTTTTTTATATCGTTCGTGTTACGAACGATACAGACTGAAGTCAAAAAATAATAATTTTTTTGTTGAAAAAAATAAGATGATAGCGATTATCACTACCATCCTTAGTTAGACTAACTGTCCTGTTTGTTTGGATGAAGAGTTTTTCTCTTCTTAGGTGTTTTATCTTCCACCTTTGTTTCAAAACTTTTTCCATTGCCTTTATTTCCACGTCTTGGGGACTTTTTATTGTAATTTCTTTTTCGTCCAGAATTTTTGTATCTGGGATTCCCCATAGTTCTAACAGGTTTTGAATGTCTTATACAACCTCGTGGAACTGTGTAGCCTTTAGAGCCGAGTAAATGAGCACAACACACTTCAACTTCATAATTGCTTGGTGTCATGGGAGATATCAATATTTTAACCTGTCTAAAGGTCTCTTTAAATCTCTGTCTTGCTGTCATTTCTTCATCAGTAAATATTACTAAATCTCTGACCAAGTAAAGAAGCATATCTGCTCTCTGTATTTCAGGAGCTTTGCCTCTTTTAGCATCTATCACCTTCTTGTCCAATATCTCCAAACTTTTATTTACATTCACATCGTTTGAATAAACACTGAAACACGGTAATAAGAAAACCAGCAATCTGTACTTATCTAATTCATGGATAATCTCTTTAGAATGTCCTGAAGATAAAATCTTGTTTACCTCTTCAGTCAATCTACTTGTAGAAACTTTTCCAAGCTCACTAGCATTGGCTTTTATAGACCGTCGAACATTCCATCTTAAATCAAATCCAGTTGAAGCGCTATATTTAATAGCTCTCAACATTCTTACTGGGTCTTCTTTAAAAGAATATTTCAAATCTATAATTGAAGAAATTTTCTTCTTCTTGAAATCCTTCATTGAATCATTAAAATCGAGTACTTGGTTTTTAATAGCATCATAATAAAGAGCATTGATTGAAAAATCACGCCTTTTTGCATCCTGTTCTACAGTACCGAAGATGTTGTTATTTCCCTCACTCGCGTCTTCACCCGATCTAAAGGTTGAAACTTCAATTATTTTATCACCATATTCAAGGTGCACTAATTTGAATCTCTTTCCTATAATTCGCGAATTCCAAAACAATTTATGAATTTGTCTTGGCGAAGCACTTGTAGTTAAATCAAAATCTTTTGGAACATTGCCAAGCATCAAATCTCTAACAGCCCCACCAACTATGTAGACTTCAGCGCCAGAAGCGTGAAGCTTTTTAATAGCTTTAAGAGCATCGTTATCAATTCGCTTTGTATCGATTTTATGTTCGTCTTGAGTATAAATCTTTGCAACCGGAATACTTTTTCCAGATTGATCTTGTTTGTAACGAATCAGCATCAATATGTCTCATCAATATTTTATTTTTGTTTTATCACATCTTATTGTTAAAATGAATAATAAACTTTATACTGCATTTGTACATCAATAATCAAATAAATTCAACAGGAGCTATATATGTCCGATAAAAAAGCTAAAAAAACTAAGATTATAGAACCTAGAGTGTTGAAGGGTTTCAGAGATTCTCTTCCAGCTCAGGAAATCCCAAAAAGAAAGATTATTAACAAACTTGAAACTTTATTTTCAACTCATGGATTCGTTCCAATTGATACACCTGCTCTAGAGTATACAGAAGTCCTTCTTGGTAAAGGTGGCGGTGAAACTGACAAGCAGATATTCAGTTTTCAAGATAATGGAAAAAGAGAAGTTGCACTTCGATTTGATCTAACTGTTCCATTTGCAAGATTTCTTGCAGCACATTATAATGAAGTAGCACTACCATTTAAAAGATATCATATAAACAAAGTATGGAGAGGCGAAAAACCTCAAAAAGGCAGATTTAGAGAGTTCTATCAATGTGATTTTGACATTGTAGGTGCTGATAATGCAGAAGCAGATTTTGAAATTCTTTCAATGATGAACACATCATTTAGCAAATTAGGCATTCAAAACTATACATTCTGTGTTGCTCATAGGGGTCTTTTCAATGCATTTTTGAAACATCTTGATGTTATAGATGAGAGTGGAGAAATTCTTCGTTGCGTTGATAAACTCAGAAAGATTGGAGAAGAAGAAGTTAAAAAACAACTTGTAGATATTACAGGAAGTTCTGAAAAAGCAGACTCAATTTTGAGCTACATTACAAAAATAGATGGTGAATCTTTCTTAGAAACTGTTGAAAGACTTTCTGCTTTAGCTGGAAATGAAATTGAGCACTCACAAAGAATTAAAGATATCTATTCTTATCTTTTAGCAAGTGGTATTGAATCTCACTTCACATTTGATCCTTCAATCACAAGAGGACTGGATTATTACACAGGTATTGTTTATGAAACATTCCTCGATGATCTTCCTTCCTTTGGTTCAGTTTGCAGTGGTGGTCGTTACAACAACTTAGCATCATTGTACACAAAACAAGAACTACCTGGTGTTGGTTCTTCTATTGGACTGGATAGACTTCTTAGCGCATTAGAAGAATTGGATAACAATGTAATTGGAACATCCTCATCAAGTGATGTTGTGGTCTTCAATGAAGATGCAAAGACCTATGCATATGGTAATAAAATTGCTGCCGCATTGAGAGAGCAAGGTCTAAGAGTTGATCACTATTTGATCAAAAAGAAATTAAACCAGCAATTTAAATATGCTGAAACCAACCAAATACCATTTGGTATCATCATTCGTGAAAATGATGAAGAAAACAACACCTTCACTCTTAAGAATTTGAACACTCGTAATAACGAGGATAACTTAAAAGTAGAAGATGCCGTTAAACTTATAAAACAAGGAATATAATGAAAGACATGTCGCATTTGCCGGTTTATCAAAACCGCAAGCAAATATTAGAAGCTCTAAGAGAAAATCAAGTAATAGTAGTAGAGAGCCCAACAGGATCTGGTAAAACAACCCAGATACCTGTAATTCTGCATGAAGCAGGATATGATGAAGATTTGACTATTGGGATAACCCAACCAAGACGTATAGCAACTTTAACAGTTTGTGAGTTCATGAAGAAACAACTCGAAGATGAAGATGGAAGTTATGTTGGATATAAAATGAGATTCAATGATACCACTTCCTCAAACACTCATATAAAAGTTATGACTGATGGAATTCTATTGATGGAATTGAAGGCAGACCCCCTTCTTTCCAACTATTCTGTAATATTGGTTGATGAAGCACATGAAAGAAGTCTTAACATTGACTTCATCATTGGTATGCTTAAAGAAGTTCTAAAAAGTAGACCTGATTTTAAGGTAATAATTTCTTCTGCTACAATAAATACCAAAAAATTCTCAGCTTTTTTTGATTCATGTCCTATAATCAGCATCAAAGCTAAAGTTTGGCCTGTTGACGTTATATATAGACCAATCAACACTGGTAACATGGATCAAAGAAATCAAGAAATCTGTGATATTGTGAAAGAGCGATCTGGCACTAAAGGTGATGTATTGATTTTCCTACCTGGAGAATTCGATATTAAGAATGCCGTTGATGCATTGTACAAAATGGATAAAGAGCAGAAGCTCATTGTTTATCCTCTTTATGGTCGTTTGAGCAAAGAAGAACAGGAAGCTGTTTTTAATGATACACCTGAGGGTAAAACTAAAGTTGTGGTTGCTACAAACATTGCAGAGACATCAATTACCATCGATGGAATCACCACTGTTATTGATCTTGGTGTTGCTAAAATGAACTTCTACAACCAAAAAAGTTTCACAAGTTCTCTTGTACCTCTTCCAATTTCTAAATCCAGTTGTGAGCAGAGAAAAGGTAGAGCAGGTAGAACTCAAAGTGGTGTTTGTTATCGCCTTTACAGTGAGAAGAGCTTTAAATCTAGATACACTTACTCAACAGAGGAGATACTGAGAACAGATTTATCTGAAGTTATTCTTCGTATGAGTGATTTAGGTCTGTATGATTGGGAGCATTTTGATTTCTTAACAAAGCCTAAAAAAGATGCAATCATCAGTGCTGAACAAACTTTAAATTTCATTGGAGCAATAGATAAAACACGTCGTCTTACTTCAATCGGTGAGATGATGGTCAAATTCCCTCTTCTTCCAAGACAATCAAGGGTTGTTGTAGAAGCTATAATGAACTATCCAACTGTAATCAATGAAGTAATAACTGCTATTTCATTCTTATCTGCTAAGTCTCCATTTATTCTCCCTCCGGGTGAAGAAGATGCAGCAAGAGCAGCTCAGAAAAAATTTAACAATGCTAAATATGGTGATTTTGTAAGTTATTTGACAATTTTTGATCAGTACACAAAACTTGAGAAAGTTAAAGAACAGCAAGATTATTGCAAGAAGAATTATATGGATCATCAGAGTATGCAAGAAATTGTGCACGTAGATGAACAATTATCTGATATTGTCAGCGAAATTGGAATACCTCTTACCGGTGGTGGCTCCATTCATGATTACATCTGCTGTATTGCTAGTGGTTTGAAACAGAATATCTGTGTCAAAGAATTTGGATTTATGTATAACTCTTTAGCTGCTAAAGAAATTTTCATACACCCTGGTTCTGCAGATTTCAGGAACCTTCCTAAATATATTGTAGCTGGAGAACTTGTTGAAACATCAAGATTGTTTGCAAGATCAGTATCCCCTATTGCTCGTGAATGGTTGAATGATATTGAACCTAATTTAGAGCAAAAACTTGATAAGCTTGAAAAAGAAAGCGATAGAGGAAAGTCTTCTAAACGAGGTGATGACAGAGGAAATCGCAGACGAGAAGAACGCGATGAAAGAATTAAAAAAGCTATCGATAGAAAGAATGTTAAGACTGCTGGTAGTGTTACTATTTATGGCAAGACTTATATTCTTACATCAATAAACAAAAAGATAAGAGTTGCTACAATTCCTTATGAAGATTTGAGTTATTTGAAACAGAAAGACAAGAGAGCTCAGAGAAGAGCACAAAATACTCCTGTTAGAATAGTTTTCAACAACCGTTTTATTCAAACTGGTTCCAAACTATATACTGTCCTACATATGGCTGATAATATTCAAAACAAAGAAGTGTTGGTACCTCAAGGAAATTTCTTCTCAGATGGCTATGAAAAGCTTGTAGACAATTTAAGATATATTTCAAAGATAACACCTTATCGTAACGACAGTTACTATTTTGTTAAGTTAAATATCAATAGAGATGGCTCTTATAGCTTTAGTGCTGATAGAGATTATTTCAAAGCTTTAGATGATTCACTTTATGCTTTATGGCAGTTAATTGATGACATGGAAAGTATGGATTTCTACAAAGAAGAGACAAAAAGAGCTAAGGCTATTTACGATAAATTATTGAAGATAATTGATGGTGAATAAGCTCTAAGTAGTTAATTCAAGTGATTATAAACCCGCTACATTACTATTATGTATACAGCGGGTTATTTTGTTCTCTTTTGATATATTCTACATCACGACCCTATCATATTCTCTGTAAGCGTCAATCTGATTGCCATTCTTAATTAACTCATATTTCTCTATTCTTATTGCATAGGAGAAAATATGGAGAAATATACAAGATTACAAAAAATAGATCTATTGAAGAAATGTGCTGAATGGATTGGAACTGAAGGTAAACATCTTCAAGAATTCACAAGAGAGTTCAATACCTCAAAAGCATCATTATATAATTGGAGCAATGAGTTTGATATTGATATCAAACAAAGAAAGCGTTCTGCTACTTCCAAAGTCTGCAAACCAAAAGCAAAATCTTTTGTAAAAATAGAAAATTTTGCCAGAAATGATAGCAAACAGACAACCATCAACATAAAAACTGATTATTGCAATATTGCAATTCCTGAAGGACTATCTAAGCAGTCATTCATAACACTTTTAGAAAGTTTGAAGGCGGTGAACTGATGTATATGAATTTAAAGGAATATTCTTTTTATATAAGACCTGGTAAAACAGATATGAGAAAGCGCAGTACTTCATTGGCAATTCTTGTTCAAAATGAAATGAATCTGAATCCTTATGATAAAGCTGTATTTCTTTTCTGCAGCGGTAGTCACTCGATACTGAGAGCAATAACATGGGATCGCAACGGATTTATTGAGACCTCAAAGCGCCTGGAACAAGCAACATTTGCTTGGCCAAAGGATGAAGAGGAAGCCTTGAGGGTGGATTTAAGGGATGTGATTAACATGCTAGAGGGTCAAAATCCTTGGAGACATTTTAATACTTTAAGTCCCAAAAAGATGTAAAAACACCACAAAAAGGCTTTTATATAT
>JALNVT010000146.1 GCA_023231265.1 Sphaerochaetaceae bacterium | reverse complement strand
TTACCAGTTGCTACACCAATGTTGTAATAATTGAAGCCCCATGAAATTAAGTAATCAAAACCATTTGAACTTGTTGGGTCAGCACTCATAACTGGGATGTTGTTTTTAGAAGAAACATCACTGATACTGCTGAATGCTGATACTACAGCATTGTCAGGGCCAAGATAAATTGCATCTACACGGTCAATAATAGACTGAGCTGCCATTTTTACTTCTGCAGAGTTTGAAACTGCGCTGCTAACACATTTAAGACCTAAATTATCACAAGCTTCTTGAACCATATTGTTAATTATAACGCCATTTGCTTCTCCACTTGTATAGATGTTACCTATTACTTTTGCTCCAGTTACTTCAACTAAAAGTTTGAGCTGAGCTTCAACAGGTGTTACATCTGATACACCACAGTAGGTAGGTCCTGTTAGACCTGATGCTTCAGGGTCTGTTACTGCTGAAAATACTATTGGTGTTGTTTCCATGGAATTAGCTAGAGCTTGAGCTGTTGGTGTTCCAATACCTACGGCTACATCAACCTTTTCACTTTTTAACTGTGATGCAATGGAAGCAGCGGTAGAGATATCACCATTAGCATTTTGAAAGTCATAAGTAATTTCTAAATCTGTTGTAGCAAGATAATCTTGAATTCCTTGTTCAACTGCATCCAATGCTGGATGAGGTAATATTTTTGATACTCCAACTTTATATGAGTTAGGATTGCTGTTAATTTCTTTTGTACCGTTTGCAAATAGAGCGACAGTTGATAATGATACGACTGATGCGATTGATAGTAATTTTTTTATGTTCACTTTTTTCTCTCCAATATGTGTGTTGTAATATACAACAACATCTAATAATTGTAAATAATTTATACATAAAGTTGCAAATATATTCATACATTATACATAACTCTAAGTAAAACTAAGCAATAAAACAATTTATGTTTTATCCTCTTTTATATGCTTTTAAAAGCTATTAAGTTTTTAAAAAATAAGGAAGGCAAAATTACCTTCCTTTATATATAGATAATTTACTATTTTTGTACTGTTTCTGTTTCGTTTTCTACGATTACAGCAGCTGTGTCGATTAAATCTTGAGGAATTTCTATATTTAGCTTTTTAGCAATATCTAAATTGATCCAAAGTTCAAAGTCTGAAGGGTCAGAGAGAACTACTGTTCCAATTGATGCAGGATCTTCACCATCAAGACATCTTTCAACAAGTTTACCAGTTGCTACACCAATGTTGTAATAATTGAATCCCCATGAAAGAAGATAATCAAATCCTTGAGAAGCTGTTGGATCAGAGCCCATTAGAGGTACTTTTGCAGTATTGCAGACATCAGATACACTACTGAAAGCAGATGCTACAGCATTATCAGGTGCTATATACATTGCATCAACACGGTCGATGATGGATTGTGCTGCCATTTTAACTTCAGAAGAATTGGAAACAGAGCCACTGATACATTCTACGCCTAAGTCATCACAAGCTTGTTGAACCATTTCATTCAAAATAACACCATTAGCTTCACCACTTGTGTAGATGTTACCAATTTTTTTAGCACCAGTTAAATTTATAAGTAGTTCTATCTGGGATTTTACAGGTGTTACATCTGATACACCACAAAAATTTTCTCCTGTAAGACCTGCTTCTTCAGGGTCAGTAACAGCAGCAAAGATAACAGGTTTATCTGATATTGAATTTCCAAGAGCTTGAGCTGTTGGTGTTGCAATTCCAACTACAACATCATCACCTTCACTTTTTAGTTGAGCTGCGATAGATGCAGCAGTTGAGATATCTCCATTTGCATTTTGAAAGTTGTATTCGATTTCTAAATCAGTTGTTGCTAGGTAGTCTTGGATTCCTTGTTCTACTGCATCCAATGCAGGATGTGGTAAAAGCTTTGAAATTCCAACTTTATAGGCGTTTGGATTGGTTGTTTCTTTTGTTCCATTTGCAAATATAAAAGTACTTGCAAGAGCAAAAATAGTTAAAGTAGTAAATAATTTTTTCATGTTCTTTCTCCTCAATGTGATTAACTTAAAATATACAACAAGATTTTTAGTTTGTAAATATAATATACATTTTCTTGCAAAAATATTCATAATATATACAAAAGATATAAATGTATTGTTGTAATATCCCACCTTATATATATACTGGAAAAAAAACGTAAGTTTTGGTCAAAAAAAACTCCCTTTTTATAAAGGGAGCTCAATGTATAATTTATTACATTATTGATAGGAGGGATCAATTCCACTCTTCATCGTCGATGGAACTGAAAAAATCATCTTCAAAAGAATTTTTATCAAAATCTTCATCATCTACATCGGGGTTTTCATCTTCAAATGCGCCTTCGCTATCGAAATCTACAGGGGCAATAAATTCATCATCTAAATCTACTATGGATCCAAAAACATCGTCCTCAATATCTTCGGTGTCGATTTCTTCATCAATTGCATCTTCATATGATTCATCATCGTCGAAAAGGTAATTTTCACTGATAAGTTCGTCGTCGTCCTCATCATCTTCAATTAACTCATCATCATCAAAATCACCAATAGGAAGTTCGTCGTAGTCCTCAATTTGGTCATCTTCATAATCATCGTTGTTGAAATAGCGCTCTTCTTCAAGATCTAAATCTTCATCATCATATTTGTGTGGCATATATTTTTCTCACTTTTAAAATGAACTATGAAATTATGATAAGTGCTATAATCTATGTAGTCAATTATTTTCATTAAGAATTATTCTACTTTATTATATCATTTTTGATGAAATACAAAATATATGTTAAATTATAAAATTTTTGTAATTTTTTTTGAAGTATTGTTAAATTTATGAATACTAATTTATTGGATGTACAATTTTTGGTTTTTATAATAATTGCCTTGCATTATTGATTGGAATATTTGATAATATTAGTAAAAGGATTAAATTCTAATATTATGTTTAGTATTTTAAGGAAAGATTATGAAAAAAAATAAGTCATTTTTAGGAATTGCTATTTTAGCGTTTACTATGATAATAACATCTTGTGCAACAACAGTAACAGTGTCATACATGAAACCTGCTAAATTCAATTTATCAGATTATAAAAATTTGGCTGTAGCAACAACTGAAGTTAAAAATGCTCCGATTTTCACAAGTAGTAGAATTTATATTGATTATGATAATCATAGAGATTCTATCAGAAGCGGTTATGATAGATTGATTCCAAATGAAATTGCTGACTATTATACATCAAATGTTTATAGCAGTCTTCAGAATAGTGGTTTGTTTACTTTAATCTCTCCTGCAAAAACTGATTTGATGATAAAAAATTTAAGATATGGTATTTCTGATTCTTCTAAATTATATGACATGGGAGCTGATGCAATATTCACAAGTGAGATTGAGTATTTAGATTATGATGAATATCCTGTTTATGGAGACTACATTGTAATCAAAAATCCTGATTATGATGATGATTCATCACTATCTCAATATATTCAAAGTGATAAACGTAGAGTTACAATTTGGCAGGAAGCTCAAATGAAGATTTCTTATTCAATCATTGATCTGAAAGATGGGTCCATTCTTGCTTCCAATTCTTATACTCAAACAGTTAAAAATAGTGAAGATTTAAATTTCTATACAACTTCACTATCAGCAGATTGGATGTTTGAGGATATTGCAGATACTTTCATTGAAAAGACCAAAACTGATTTATTCCCACATACAGTTTATACATCTCTTGAATTGATGGATAACAAGCCCAAAAACTCATTGGCCAATGAAGCTATGAAGTTGGTTAAAAACAATCAATTGTTGCAAGCAGAAACTTTATTTGAACAAGCTTGGAATGAAGATAAGCATTTACCTTCTGGATATAATGCTGCTTTGTTAATTGAAGCAATGGGTGATAGAACTAATGCTATGTATTTGATGAAAGAAATATATAATGAAACAGGATCAGTTGATGCCATGACTGCATATTCAAGAATGAAGAGTTTTGATACATCTTCATCTGCAGCAGCTCAACAAATAGAGGATTAATAATGGAAGCTAAAATTAAAAAAGAATTGGTATATGTTGTAGGTATTGAACCTAAGGATGTAATAAAAAAATTTCCTTGTGATGGAACATTTGGAGTGATAGATTTAACTGGAACTCTTAACTTTCCACCTAATGGACCTATCAATTTTAAGAAATATAGAAGTGAAGATGGAGCAAAAGCATGGAATCAAATTAAAAGATGGGTCTCTTCTCAATCTTTTGATCAAGTATTTGTTGCTGGAGCACTAGATTTTTTGGCACCTGAAATGGTTTATGACTGGCTTTTTGACCATAAAGACAAAAAAGGCTTTCCTAAATTAATTTTTTCTGGAAAAAAAATACACTCTCCAATGGAGAAAATTGCCAATACAATCATGTAATGAAGGCAAGCATTTTTAGATAGTATTAATATATATACATTTTACATTAAAAACAGGCTATTTTTTACAAATAATAGCCTGTTTTTAATGTTTAAGCTTTAATACTTTCCTTATTTGACATTTGAGGGTATAATACGACTATGAAACTTTTTGACTTACATACTCATTTGCTTCCAGATGTAGACGATAGCAGGTTACATTTGGCTGAAATGGAAAAAATGGTAAAAAAATATAAAGATGCAAATTTTAAGATTATTGCTCTAACTCCACACCTATACAATCCATATGTCCATACGGACATTCCATTGATAAAAAAAAGGTATGAGGTTTTTTCTGAAATAGCATCCGATTATGGCATTCAAACAACTCTTGGTTCAGAAGTTTATGTTCAAAATCAAGATGTTATTAAGGGAATTCCAATTGCACTGAAATATCAATTGATTGAATTCTCTACAAAGTTACCATGTGCCAATTTGGTAAGTAAGGTACAAGCACTGCAGAGTAGTGGGATTCAAGTAATAATAGCGCATGTGGAGCGTTATCCTTACATGAAAAAAGATTCTGTATTGTTCAAACAAGTTAGAGCAACAGGAGCCCTAATTCAGGTGAATGTTGGTGGAGCAGAGAATGGCTCAGCTATTCCTTTCTTAGAGAATGAGTTAGCTGATCTGATTAGTACAGATAACCATGGAGATTTTACATTTCCAGAGCGTTATTTGGAGCAAATTGTAGAATTTCCATATCTGCTTGAAAGAATGGATAAGTTAAAAATAATTTAGCGCATAGCTAAGGAGGAATAGCACATGTTATTAGATATGACTATTGCAAATTTTAAATCTGTTAGATTGCCTCAAACAATTTCGTATGAAGCAGTTAAGGATTCCCGTTTTAATCAGTCAAAGACTGTTGAAATCAATGAAAAGCTGAATATAATAAAAACAGCTGCAATTATAGGCCCAAATGGTGCAGGAAAAAGCTCTTTTGTTCGTGCGTTAGAATCAATTAAAAGTATAATTTGTTCTAAGTGGGACGAAGTTGAAAATCCTTTGCAAGTTCTTGCTGGTACAAGTTTTGCTTATACAAGTGAAAAGAATGCACCTAGTACAATTAACATCAGAATGTTGTTGGATAGAGGAGAGGCAGAAACAGAAACAAGTGAAGGAAGACCTTCAATTATAGCTGATTATACTCTTTGTGCAACAAACAAAATGGTTACATCTGAAACATTGTATTTTGTTTATAACAGATCAAAAAGATTGATGTTTGATCGTCAGTTAGTAGAAACAGATGGTGTAGATGAAACTAATGCTAAATACAAATACCGATTTGGTAAGTTGTATCGTGGTGAGAAAAAAAGACTTGTTAAAAAAATTGACGCAAAGCATGTTTTCCTTTCAGCATCAGCTGATAAAAACAGTGATATTTGTTCAATGGTTGTTAATTGGTTCAAAACGGATCTAAATATCTTACCAATGGGTGTTTCTTCATTGAGTGAGAAATACATTGTTGAACAAATTACAGAGCATCCAGACTGGGTACAGCAGTTGATCAATTTCTTGTGGTCTTTGGATATCACAGATATTAAGAAGATTCAAATTCTAAAAGGTCGACTTGTTTTCTCTCATACAAACGTTCTTCAAAGTTATGCTACATACTATTCTCTTGAAAGTTTATCTCTCAGAAGATTATGTTTGATTGGTATTGCATTCTTTGAAAGCTTTATTGACCACAGAACAATTGTTATCGATGACTTTGGTATGTTATTGCATCCAGATGTATTGAAACATATCATTGAAATATTTGAATCATGCAATGACAAAACTGGTTCTCAACTATTGGCTGTAGATTGTAATCCTTCTTTATTAAGACCTGGTCTTATGAGACGTGATGGTATTTATTTTGCAGAAAAGAATGAAAAAAGTGAGACCGTTTATTTCTCATTGGCTCAATTTAGATATTCTAGAAGTAGAGATTTAACTAGTGAACAATATATGAATGGAGCATTTGGCGCTCTTCCATTGTTAAGTGATTTCTATTTTGTAGATTCAAAACAAAAGGAGAGTAAATAAGATGGCACGTAAAAGAAAAAGCATAGCTCCCAAAAAAACCATGTTGATTGTTACAGCAAGTGAAGATGAAGCTCTCTATTTCTCACAGTTAAGAAAAGATTCCCGTTATGCAAAT
>JALNVT010000145.1 GCA_023231265.1 Sphaerochaetaceae bacterium | reverse complement strand
TGATGTTGCAGCGAATGTTGATGTGATTGCGATAGCTGCGATTGCCAATACTGTTAATAATTTTTTCATTTGTTTTTGATTCCTTGTAAGTTAAGTTTTTTTTGTTTCAAAGAAGATTTCCTTATTCTTTGTGTCTACAATGTATTCTATCCTGTAAGTTATGACAACAGTTTAAATAAAGTAAATTATAAATATTTCATAAATATATTCAATTGCTTGCAATATAACAAATTATATTTTGTGAGCTTATAATATATTTTGAATTATAATTGCAATTTTGACAAAATCACATAAAAAGAACTCCGATTGAATGATGATTTTATTTCAAGATGAGAACATAAGGTTGTTCATAATTTTCTGCTTAAAATAATATATCTCACTATTTAATAAAATAATTCCAAAAAAATAATTATTTTGTATCACATAATAAAGTTAAGCAATGAAAAGTTTTAAGAATTATAAAGAGCTCAAGCTAACATTTAACCCCAAAAACGCTATTGATTATTGATTGATTTTATTAATAATAAAATTTATGCGTATAAAAAATAACAACCTGAAGATTCTAAAAAAAATAATAATTTTAGCACTTCCTATAATGATGCAGGCACTGCTTGTGAACAGTGTTTCCTTTGTAGATACATTGATGATTGGACAATTGGGGTCCATCTCCATTGCAGCTGTAGGAGTTGCCTCTCAATTATTTTTTCTGATTACAATGATCTTGAATGGTATCTCATCAGGAGCCGGAATTTTTATCTCACAGTATTGGGGTGCAAAAAATGAAAGAGGCATTCAAAGAACTCTTGGAATTTCTTTTACATTCACAACTTTAATAATTGGTTTGATTGCAATCTTTTCCACACTCAAACCTGAAGCACTGATGCATCTGTTCACAGAAGACTCATCAATTGTTGAAAGTGGCATCATATACTTACGCATTGTTGGTATCTCATACATATTCTCAGGATTATCATTCATCTATGCCATTGGCTTCAGATCAACTGGTGACACAAAGACTCCTCTCACTATATCTGTCATCGCTCTATCCATTGATATAATTGGTAACTATCTTCTTATTTTCGGAATTGGAATATTCCCTGAGTTAGGAATAGCAGGTGGAGCTATCTCAACATCTGTGAGTCGTTTTGTGGAGCTCATTCTTTATATATTCATCACCAATAAAAGAAAGGGATGTCCAATCAAGTTCAGCTTTAAATATTCATTCAGCTTTGATAGAGCTTCAGTCAAAAAATTCTTCAAGACCACCTCCCCTGTTATAATAAATCATTTATTTTGGGCAATTGGTTTTATCTGCTATAAAATAGCATATGCAAAAATTGGTTCTGATGCACTTGCTTCTGTACAGATTGTAAGCTCCATTGAGAATTTATTCCTGATTCTAATTCAGGGATATGCAGGTGCTGTGGCAATAATCACAGGACATCTGATAGGAGCAGAAGAAATGGAAGAACTGGAGCTTTATTCCAACATCTCACTGAGGTTCAGTTTGGTAGCAGGTATTCTTGTTGCTCTTCTTCTTGTTATTTTAGCACCTGTTTTTGTAGGATTGTTCAAAATAGAACCACATATTCATGATCTTTCTGTGCAAGCTCTGAAGATGGTTGCTTTAAAACTTCCAATAGTATCTATAAACATTGCAGCTATTGTTGGTATTTTAAGGGCCTCTGGAGATACAAAGTTCCCAATGTATGTTGAACTTGGTACTATTTGGTTGATAGGAGTTCCTCTAGCATTTTTTGCAGTAATTGTACTTAATGTATCTTTACCTCAGGCTTATTTACTCGCTAGTGTAGAAGAATTTGTAAAGCTGTGCTTGGAGGTCAAAAGAATCAAATCCAGGAATTACATAAAGAACTTAACAAAATAAGGTGCGAGAGCTAAGTTATCAGATCTCACACCTATCTATCGATTAATAGCAGTTCTCT
This sequence comes from Sphaerochaetaceae bacterium, assembly GCA_023231265.1. Classification (GTDB taxonomy): domain Bacteria; phylum Spirochaetota; class Spirochaetia; order Sphaerochaetales; family Sphaerochaetaceae; genus Pleomorphochaeta. Next base: position 4,759 of record JALNVT010000145.1, on the reverse strand, counting down.
ACAATTTTAGAGACACTTTTTACAGAACCAATGGTATAAAAATGAACACCAGGGACCCCCCTATCTATCAATTCTTTTACCTGCTTTGTTGCCCACCAGACACCAATCTCATTGATTTCATTTTTGTCTTTTGCATGATTTACTTTATCACTGAGTTCAAAAGGAATATCTACTGCAAATGTAGTGGGAACCATTGTGAGCTGTCTCTTTGTTCTCAGAGGTTTGATTCCTGGAATTATTGGTATTGTTATTCCTGCTTCTCTGCAGCGATCAACAAAATTGAAATATGCATCATTGCTGTAGAATAATTGGGTCACAATATATTCGGCTCCTGCATCCTGCTTCTTCTTCAGGTTTGCAATATCAGATTCCATATTCGGAGATTCCAAATGTTTTTCAGGATAACCGGCAACTCCTATACAAAAATTTGTTTTTACAGGATTCTTCAAAGTTGAATCAAGATATTTTCCTTCATTCATATTCTTGATCTGTTCAACCATCTGAGAAGAATGTAAATATCCATCCTTACATGCAATGAACTTTCTCTCACCTACAGGTGGATCACCTCTCAGTGCAAATACGTTCTCTATCTGAAGAAAATTTAAATCAACAAGCATATTCTCAATTTCCAAATCACTGAGACCACCACAGATCAAATGAGGAACAGTTGGTATTCCAAATTTATATTGAAGAGCTGCTGCTATACCAATGGTACCTGGTCTCTTTCGAACAGTTTTTCTTACTATGCTACCATCCTCATTCTCTTGATAGACAACCTCATTTTGATGGTTTGTGATATTGATGTAAGATGGACTGTATTTCATGAGTGTCTTTGCTGAGTCAAAAATTCCATCAATTGTATATCCCTTCAGTGGGGGAATCAATTCAAAAGTAAATAAAGGTTTCTTTGTTTCTTTTATTATTTCTATAACTTTCATTGTGTTTCCTTTTTAATATTCTTCAAATGGTAGGCCATATTGGACCAATTTTTCTTCTTCAATATTTAGAAGACTGCTTATTCTTTCAAGCTGTTTTTTTGAAATCTCTGGTATGTTGAAATACTTTATGCCCTCTCCCTGAAATACAAAAGCACACACACTTGCTTCAGGAATCATCATGTAGTTGTAACTCAACTTAATATCTGCATTTCTTTCACCATCTAAAATCTCTGCTATTCCTTTTTTATGATAATGATTTGGAACAGAGGTGTAGCCAGGAGCAAAATCAAATATATCGTCAGCCCAGATTTTCTGCATCTGCTTATGGATGTAATTCGCTTGTGCTTCAGCAAACCGAGTTGAGAGAAGTTGAATCATCAAGGAATCACCTTCATCAAACTTAGAAAGAGCATTCTTTACATTCATACCACCTGTGGTCATGTACATTCCAATGTAATCATCTTCATTCACATAATCAGAGACGCATCTTGATTCCAGATCTCTTTCCTGACGTGCAAAAACAAAAGTCTCTCTATCATCTACATTTATCTTCTCTCCAATCTTCTTGCATTTGAAGATTCCATAGACAGATTTGATTGATGACTTAAATAAATTATAAATATCATCTCTCATTAAAAAGGCTTTTGCTTCCTCAATCAGAGGCTCATACTCTTTTGTGTTGTATTTGACTCCATAACCAAAGGCAAACACCTTCCAATCTATGAGATCAATTACATCATCAATCCCACTTCCATCAAAAACACTCAACCCAAGTTTCTTTGGTCGAACTGTAGGTGACTTTTTGATCCATTTGTTTTTGCATGCAATCTCAAAAGTAGATTTGTGAAGATTGTATTCTTTGAGAAGTTCTGTTTTTTCAGCAACCTCTTTATTTTTTTCTCTGTAATGAGCAGCTAGGGAATCAAGTTCCATACCTCTTTCATCTCTGATCAATCTCATAACTTGAGTTGACATCTCAGAGGCATTTGCTGTTTGAAACACTCTGTAATCATATAGAGGAGAGAGCTTCAATGCAGTATGAGCAAAACTTGTTGTGGCCCCACCAACCATTATTGGAATATCAAGACCACTCTGCTTTGCAAGAATGCAGACATTTGCCATCTCTTTCAATGATGGAGTTATCAGACCTGAGAGTCCAATCATCTTTGCCTTTGATTTTATTGCAGTCTCAATGATCTTTTCTGGAGGAACCATGACCCCCAAATCAATTACATTGAATCCATTGCATCTCAATATCAAAATACAGATATTCTTACCAATATCATGAACATCACCTCTTACTGTTGCAAATACAATTGTTTCAGATTTATCTTCTTCCTCAGTGAAATCAGATTTTTTGAATTCTTCGATTGCAGGCTGTAAGTAAGAAACTGCCAATTTCATTGATCTTGCACTCTTCACAACTTGTGGAAGAAAGAGCTCACCTTTTCCAAACTTCTTACCAACAACTCCCATTGCATCCATCAGAGGTCCTTCTACAATTGCTAAAGGAGAGAGAGATGCTTCCTGAGTTGTTTTTAAAAGTGACAGAATGTCTTCTTTAATATGAGAATTGTCGCCATCAATTATGGCCTGAATTACCTTCTCTTCATCACTCATCAGATCTCTTTTGTTAGCAGATCTAACTTTTTTGAGGCCCTTTTTCTTTTTGAATAAATCAGAAGAAGCAAGTTCAATTAAAGCCTCACTGTTCTCATCACTTGGTTCAAACAGTGCTCTCTCAATGATGGTTCTGGCCTCAATCTTAACTTTCTCAACATCTAAATTTAAATTTGGATTTATTATACCAAATCCAAGTCCACATTTGAGCCCTTCATGCAGAAATACAGTGTGCATGGCAGCTCTCAGAGGGTTGTTGCCCCTGAATGAATAAGACAGATTGCTTATACCACCACTCACTCCACACCCAACTAAATTTTTCTTTATCCACTCGGTTGCTCTGATAAAATCTAAAGCATATGAATTGCTCTCTTCAATTCCTGTTGCCACTGTCAAAACATTTGGATCAAATATAATTGATGATGCTCTTATTCCATTTGACAGAAGAAGATTGTAACTTCTCTGAGCAATCTCAATTTTTCTTTCATATGTAGTTGCTTGTCCTTTCTCATCAAAAAGCATAACAATCATGGCATGACCATGATTCTGCACCTCAAGAGCATGTGAGATGAACTTCTCTTCTCCTTCTTTAAGTGAGATTGAGTTTATTATGCATCGACCCTGAAGCTCTCCAAAACTACTTTGAATTGTCTTCCAATCTGATGAATCAATCATGTAAGGTTTTTGAGAGATGTAAGGATCACTGTTGAGATATCTTAAAAATGTGACCATTGCTGATGGACCATCAATCATGGCCGCATCCATGCAGATATCAATTATATCTGCATGTCCTTCTGCCTGCTTTCTTGCAATCTCACTTGCCTCTTCCCAAAGTGCTCCCTCTATAAGACGAGCAAATTTCATAGATCCTGCAACATTGCATCTCTCTCCAATGACCATCAACCTATCTTGCATCTGAAGTTCGTTCAAACCACTGAGATGCAATTCATCATAGTAGTGCTCATTGGGTATTCTGTTCTGGCATATCAATTTGCCATCTTCATCTTTTTGGTTGAGAAGATTGTAAAGAGCTCTTATGTAATCTGGCGTTGTTCCACAGCATCCACCTATTATATTCAAGCATCCATCTTTTAAAACAGGAGTCAGTACATTCACAAAGTAAGCTGGGCTCTCTCCATAACTACCATCCGCTAGAGGAAGGCCTGCATTTGGATGAGCGGAGGTTCTGAATGGTGCAATGGAGCTCATCTTCCTGATCAGTGGGACCATGTCATTTGAACCCATGGAACAATTCATTCCTATGGAGAATACATCATAGCAAGAAATTGATGCAACAAAAGCTTCAAGAGTTTGACCTGATAATGTATGGCCACTTGCATCATTGAATGTGACACTTATCATGATTGGAACTTCAATTCCTGTTATTTCTTCTGCCTTCTTGATGGCTTCGATGGCAGCTTTGCAAATCAAAGTATCAAATATAGTTTCAACTATGAAGATATCACAGCCAGCTTCTAACAAGGCAACAGCCTGCTCTTTATAGGCATCAACAAATTCATTGAATTCAAGATCTCTCTTTGTTATATCATCACTATCTGTTGAGAATGAGAGCATCTTACCAGTTGGTCCCATGCTTGCAGCAATAAATATGTCTCTGTTTTTGCTCTTTATAGCACACTGTTCTATTGCTTTTTGGGCATTTTGGACTGCAAGAGTATTCAGCAGCTCAACATTGTTCTCAAGACCATATTCTTTAAGTGATATCTTATTGGCATTGAAAGTATTTGTTGTTATTATGTCAGCTCCACTTTCAATAAAAGCTTTATGAATATCAACAATAACATCTGATCTTGTTGCATTGAGGATCTCACCAAATCCATCAAAATCTTTATCAACACCATTTATTTTTTTTGTATTGAAGTCAGACATATCTAGATTATTTTGCTGAATGAGAGTTCCCATAGCGCCATCCAACAGCAATATTCTTCTATCTGATGCCTCGATTAGCTTCTCCACTTTTGTCATATTGTTTCTCTCCAAGAATAAACTTCAATTGATCATTACAGAAAATGCAAGTAATTCAACACGCTAATTCTGTATATTAATCGTATATTTATTTATTTTGTGTAGATTATATAGTATATCTTTTTTTATTTATAGTTTGTTTTGAGTTTTTTTATTGAATTCCCCTCTAGAATGGACATTTTATATAAGAAGATTTGCACACTTCATTCTTTTTT
>JALNVT010000144.1 GCA_023231265.1 Sphaerochaetaceae bacterium | reverse complement strand
TTTCATCTGAAGAATCCTGAGATGAGTACATATAAGCTATACGCGTTCATATATTATTTTTCATTTGCTTTTGCTTCTGCCCTGCTCACACTTTATTTTGGGACAGTGGAGATATCAATTGCTCTGCATGTTGCAAACAATCTATTTGTAGCATTGATCTGCAACTATCAAGATAGTGCCTTACAGACAGCATCACTTTTCAATGAAGTTGGTAGCAACATCCATTACATAGATTTAGCTGTAACTGCATTGATACTTTTAACAACATTTTTTACTTTGAAAAAGCATGCTATTATACAATAAAATTATTTATCAATCATATTCCAATTGAGCAGAATCTTTTTTACTGACGAATCAAAAGAAGAAGCACCCAAATTGGTGCTTCCTGGTTTGTGCTATTAACCTTTCACTCCACCGGCAACAAGTCCTGAGATGAAGAATTTTTGAAATGATATAAATATTATAAGTATTGGTAATAAAGATAACATTGAAAGGGCAAAAACATATCCCCACTGAGTGAATTGATGTTGTCCAAAGAAACCTGTTATTGCTATTGGCAATGTTCGAATATTTGAATCATTTATAACAGTATTTGCCCATGGAAATTCTTCCCATGATGATAAAAAATTAAATATTGTAACACTAGCTATTCCAGGACTAGCCAATGGTACTGCTATATTAACAAAAACTTTAAATATTGATGCCCCATCAATTTCTGCTGAATCGATAATATCTTTTGGAATGCTCTCCATAAAACCTTTTATCATAAAAGTGGAAAATGGAATTACCCATACTGTATAAAAAGGGATTAAAGCTGTAAGTTTGTTTATTAAATTCATCCATACTGCAAGCTCAAATTGGGGTACAATTAATGTAGTACCAGGGATTACCATAGTAACTATCAAAAGAGCAAAGACCATATTTGTGAATCTATTTTTAAACTGTCCCAATACAAAGGCCAATGCTGTAGAAGTTATTGCTGCAATAAATACAGAAAGAGAGGAAACATATATGCTATTCAAAAAGTTTTTTATGAATCTGGATTCTCCCAATATGTATCTATAATTATTCAATGTTATCTCATCAAGATTTGGGAAAAACTTTGGTGGAAATTCATATAATGCTCCATTTGGTTTCAAAGAAGTACTTATCATGTAAATCATTGGAAAAAGTGCAACAACAGAAAAAAGAATAAGGAAAAAATACCTTATAAACAAAGACTTTTTAGATCTGATCATTTCTAATTCTCCTTCTTACTGATTATCTTAAATTGAAATACTGCTATTAGAGCTAAAGAGAAAGCCATAACAAAAGATAAGGCAGCACTGTATCCAAATTCACCAGTACTAAAAGCTTTGTAGTACATCCACGTCAATAAAGTTTCTGTTTTATGAGCTGGAGCTCCATTTGTCATTAACTTAACTGATGTATAGACATTGAAAGCTCCTATTGTCAGCATAACCCACGCAAATAATATCGTCGGTTTTATACTTGGCAATGTGATTGAAAAAAATGTTCTTATTGTCTTGCAACCATCCAAAGAGCTAGCTTCATATAATTCCTTTGGAACCTGCTGCAGTGCTGCAAAAAACACCACCATATTCCAGCCAATTCCTTTCCATGTACCAAGGAACATGATTACCCACAGGCCACTCCATCTATTATCCAACCAATGAATATTGTTATTACCAATATTGAGTATATTGGAGATAAAATAGTTCAGCAGTCCTTCCGTATTGAAGATATATTTAAATACAAGAGAGGCAATTACCCATGAAGTTATTACAGGAAGATAATTCAATATTCTAAAAGTTACCGACATTTTCTTAATACCATCAATCAGTATTGCAACAATCAAACCCAATAACATCTGTAGAGGAACAGTGACTATTGCATAGACTATAGTGTTTGTAAATGAAGTCCAAAAGAAATTGTCTTTAAATACAACCTTGTAATTTTTGATTCCAATAAATGATTGTTCAAACATTGAAGATAAATTCCATTCATGGAAACTCATAAAAAACAATCTAATTATCGGTATAATTGTGAATATAGCAAATATCAAAAGAGCAGGTGACATTAATATTCCAACTTGGATTCTATTTGATTTATTGTTTAGTTTCATTAAAAGTCCTTTTTAAATAAGTCTTTCCTGTTAAGAATAAATTAATCAGGAAAGACTTATATTTAATTAAAGCAATGCATCAATTTTTATAGCTAGATCATCCATAGCTTCTTTTACTGTTTTCTCTCCACTCAGAACTTCATGCATTGCAACCATCAACTCATTATCAATCTTTGATGATGAAGCAACAGTTGGTCTTGCTTTAGCAGTTTTGATAGCTTCGATATAAGGTGCAAAATCGGAATTCTTTACAGTATCAGTTTCTAAAGCTTTTTTATTAACAGGAAGTTGACCACATTTTGCCATCTCTTCTTCTGCAAATTCACCAGTCATGAATTTCATAAATTTCCAAGCTGCATCTTGGTGAGGTCCTTTGAACATAGCAATGTCTTCACCACCAAGAACAGATATAGCACCACCATCACCAGCAGGTATTAAAGCTGTACCATAATCTAAATCAGGATATGCGCCTTTTAGTTCTGCCATTTTCCAAGGGCCTTCTAACATCATGGCATATCGATTTGTACCAAACCCATCAGTCATTGGAATATCTCCAGAATTAAATCCAGTTAGAGCTCCTTCTTTATAGAGAGATACAAAAGTTTCAACTGCTTTTATGCTCTCAGGGCTATTGATGTAACCAGAAGCTTTAGTCTGTTCCTCATTAGTAATTGCTCCTCCATAACTCCAAATGAATGGACAGATATTCCAAGCACTCAATCCAGGTTCATTCCATCCCCAGATCTTTTGGCCTTTGCTATTTTTTCCAGAAATCTTCTTGACTGCTTTTTCCCATTCGTTCATAGTAGTAGGGACTACTACTCCGGCGTCTTTTAGCATTTGTGTATTGTAGTACATAATTTTTGAATTGGTGTTCAAGGCTAAACCGTAGTAGTGGTTATTTATAAATGCTGTACTCATAGCGCTGTCTAATAGGGATGAAGATACAGTATTAAAATCACTCATTTCTGTATCGAGAGGAACCAAAATATCCATTGCTTGGAATTCTGGAAGCCAAGCTATATCACATCTTGCAACATCTGGTAAATTTTTAGAACTCGATGAAATCAATATTTTATCATGAAGTTCTGACCATTCGTGAGAAACAGCATTAATTTTAATATTAGGATTCTCTTTCTCAAATTCTGGAATTAAGACATTGGTCAATGTTTTATTTTCAGCCGATTCACCACTGTAATGATGCCAAAAGTTAATTTCTATTTCATCTGTATTAGATGAAACATCTTTGGAACCTTGTGCAGTCAATGATAAACTTGCAATCATAATTATCATTAAAAATGACAATAACTTTTTATTTTTCATAATTTTCCTCCATTTTTATTATGACCATAGAATATGGTGCCAAGACCCCATTATTCTGATTTTTTGGATATGAATAGAGCAATTTGCTCTTTGATCTTATATCAATTTTTTCCCCTCCTATATTAAATATTACTTTGATTTTATCTTCATATTTGCGTTCAAATGCAAAAGAAGTTTCACTTACATACTCAGCGATAAATCTAAAATCACCTTTTTTCAATTCAACCAATCTAGATCTCATATCTATTAATTCTTTATATAAATCGTGACAAATTTCACCTTTCTCAAAATTCATACAAGCTCTACATTCAGGATCATTTTCTCCAGTCATCTCATTTTCATCCCCATAATATATTGCGGGACTACCAATAAATGTCATTTGAAAGCAAATTGCCAATGCGAACATGGTTTTATCGTCTTTGCATTCTGTTAAAAAGCGTGCAACATCATGAGAAGATATCAAATTATAATTGCATTGATTGACTTCATGAGTGTAGCAACTTAGAGTCTTTCCAATTCTGTTTACAAAATCAGCACAACCAATTTTTTTAGTTGCAAATAGATCAATCATTGCCGACCTAAATTGGTAGTTCATCACACAATCTAATTGATCACCAAAGCCAACATTTCTAACGCCATCACCCCAAGTTTCACCTAATAATAAACATGATGGATAGCTATCTTTTATTTTGTATCTAAGATATTGCAAAGTAAAAATATCTATCTCATCAGCTACATCAATTCTCCAACCATCAATATTGGCAAAATCTATCCAATATTTCATGACAGAATAAAGGAATTCTTTTACTTCTATTGAGTAAGTGTTTAATTTAGGCATTGGTTCATAATCACCTACACACTCATAATCTATCTTTGAAGTATTCTGTTTATTGGAGTTGGGATAAAACCAACCATTATCAACACCTTTTATTTTATATTCTTCAAACTTATCAAATTCTGTTGAAACATGATTAAATACGCCGTCTAAAATGATCTTTATATCAAGCTCATGAGATTTATAAACAAGTTCTTTTAAGTCTTCTTTATTTCCTAGAAGAGGATCTATTTCAAAATAATCAACAGTTGCATATCGGTGATTAAATTTTGCTTTAAAGATTGGACACAGATAGATAGCTTGGATACCCAATTCTTTCAGATAACTTAATTTACAGATAATTCCTCTGAGATTTCCTCCCGTATAATCTTCCCTTGTTGGTCTTGAAGCCCACTTAGAAAGCATTGGATTATTTTTTTCAGATAATCTGTAAAATCTATCTGGAAAGATCTGATAAAAGACAATTCCTTTAGCCCATTCTGGTACTTTGAAAATATCTCCTCTATTGCTCCAAGCATGCTCAAAGTAACCTTTAACATCTGTTTCTTTTTCAAACAAGTTTTCCTGAGAAAAATATAAATCTTTTTCATCATCTTGCTTCAATATAAAATAATATTGAATGTAATGAGCCGTTTCATCAAACTCTATTGTCACTCGATAATCATCTCGAAATTCACTGAAGCTATAAAGCAATAAATTATTGTAGAATTTTTTATTCGTTCCCCTTTTCCAATGAACCAATATTATTTCTGAACAATCATTTCTTGCTGTTAACAATCTAAAAGTTAGCTTTTGAGGTGAGTTTGGTATTACATACTCTCTAGAAGGTCTATGAAATATGGCTGCTTTATTCATTGTTCTTATCCCTATCTGTTGATTCCCTACTGATAATTGAAGGAATCAATAAGGTCTTTTTTAATGTAGAATGTTCTTTCATTGAATTGAATAGGAAATTGGCAGCTTCTTCTCCTTGAGCATATGTATCGATTACAATAGCAGTCAATTCAGGATCTGTATATTCTGCTAAAGGATAATTATCGAAAGTAACAAGACCTAAATCACCAGGTATGTTGATCCCCATCTTTTTAGCTGCCTTAATGACACAAAAAGCTAAGATATTATCATTGCAGATTACTGAATCACACTCTTTTTTAGTCAACATCTTCAAAGCTTCTTTCATTCCAGCTTCTTTATTGCTCTCACATTTATACACATGTGCAGATTCTTTTCCAACAGTTTCTTGATATCCCAAAATTCTGTTTTCTGAAAAAATCTCTTTATCACATCCTCCTAGATAAGCAATGTGTTTATATCCGCGATCTTTCAAATGTTGTACTGCTAATTTTGAACCAACTTTATTGTTGATATCAACATAACTTATCTGATCTCCAAATTCTGATGATTCTCCTAGAACTACAAATGGTATCTTATGAGTGTTAATTTCTTTTATAAGTTTGGTTGTCAATATTGATGGTGGCAAAATTAATCCATCTACTTTACTTTCAAAAAGCAACTTCATAACTGAAGACTTTTTTGCTCCAGAATCATTATTATTTGTAATCAAAAGATTATAATTATTTTCTTGTACTATTTTCTCAATTCCAAAAACGCTGCTATTAAAAAACATGTTTGCAAAAGAAGCTTTTTCATTAGCATCAATTACAAGAGCAATATTATTGCTATTACCTTTAGCTAAATTTCTCGCTTGGCTATTAGGATAAAAATTCATTTCTTTCATAACTTTATTTATGTTTTGTGTTGTCTTCTCACTAATTTGTGAATTGCCTGAAATTACTCTAGATACAGTAGAAGGAGAAACTCCTGCCCTTTTTGCTACATCATGTATTGTTATTGCCATAAAATATCCTTTATATGCAAGCGGTTGACTATATAAATTGATTTACAATAATAATTTAAGAATGAGAAAAATTATAAATTATGCAACCGGTTGCATAAACTTATTATGAACCGTTTATTTTATTTGTCAATTAAAAATATTATTTACTCAATTTTTTTAATTCAATGTGCAGTTCTTAGTATAAACACTATACATATTTTAACATCTAAATAGATGAAGCACCTATTTTCAAATATTCGATATATTCTAGAAAACGGCAATAATAAAGCCAATCAACCAGCAAAAAGGTCAATACTCATCTTTCAAACTGCTCAAATTAATAACTACAATTCATAATTTAAAAAGAACTGATAATATTATTGGTACCTATTCTAAAAATTGAAAAAATGGTATTACTTAATCATAGTTACTAAATAAAAACACAGGAAAAATTATGTCAAAAAAGAAATCCAGTAAGAAGGCAAAGTCTTCATTAAAGAGGATAATATATTTAATAATATTGTTGATTGTATTATCAATTTTATCACTGTTCATTGCTCCAACAGAGGAAGAATATAATAAAAGTAAGGAGACCTCTGCTGCTC
>JALNVT010000143.1 GCA_023231265.1 Sphaerochaetaceae bacterium | reverse complement strand
GGACTTAAAATAATTCTATAAAGAGTAAAAGGAAATAATTTATGTTTAGAGGTAAATTGTTATGATTAATGAAAATATTTCGGATTTAAAAATTGAAGATGACCTTCAGATCCGAAAACAGATTTGTGCTATCGTGGTTGATGGTGATGAAATAATGCTTGTGAAAGATAAAAAACTAGCAGCTTGCAACCTATTCGAGTTTCCCAAAAGAGAAATTTTGTTAAAAGATAATGAAGTTTATCATATTTTTAAAGAAATGAAGGGTAAATATGGCATCAAGGGAAAGACAAAAGATGAATTTATCTGTAATATACAACATAGTTACAGAGACTTTGATTTGATGATGTATGTTTTTGTCATATATGCATCAAAGGATGAAATCAAATTTAGTGATGAGCTGTCAGATATTGAATGGTTCAATATCAATCAAATCTGGAAAGTGCCATTGGCCCCAGTTGATGTTACAGTAGCTCAAATTTTATTAGAGTTTAACGAAGATTAATAAAAATAAGAACTAAAAGACAGAGGGCACTTTTACATAAAGTCCTCGTTTTTTTGAATAGAAAAGATAATAAAAAATTTAGATGATAAAAAAATGGATTTTATCATGGTTAGTATTTTAAGTGAAGGAAATAAATAGATGAATAAAACTAACGACGCTATACGAAATATCGCAATTATAGCTCACGTTGACCACGGAAAAACTACACTAGTAGACGCAATGTTTCGTCAATCTGGTTTAGCTAACAGCGAAACACAAGATAGAATTATGGATAGTGGTGCTATTGAAAGAGAAAGAGGTATTACTATCAGCGCAAAAAACTGCGCAATTAATTGGAAAGGTGTAAAAATCAATATCATTGATACTCCAGGTCACGCGGATTTCGGTGGTGAAGTAGAAAGAGGATTATCAATGGTTGATGGTGTTGTATTACTATGTGATGCTGCTGAAGGACCACTTCCTCAAACAAGATTCGTTCTACAGAAAGCTCTAAAGCTGAACTTGAAACCTATTGTAATTATCAATAAAATCGATAGAGCAGATGCTAGACCTAAAGAAGTTCTGGATGAAGTTTATGATTTATTATTTGAATTGAGTGATAATGAAGAACTATTAGAATCTCCAGTATTCTTTGCTAATGGTAGAAATGGTATCTGTGGTACAGATATTGATAATTTAAGTGACAACTTACATCCTTTATTGGATTCTATTATTGAATACATTCCAGCTCCTAAATATGATGATGCAGAACCTTTCCAGATGCTAGTAAGTGACCTATCTTACAGTGATTTCTTGGGACGTCTTGCTATTGGTAAAATTATCAATGGTAGTGCAACAATCAATGAGCAATTGGTATGTGTTGAAAAAGACAATGTCAAATCTCTTAGAGTAACAAAATTACATTCATATGATGGTCCAACATACCATGAAACACCTGAAGTATTCAGTGGTGATATTGTTGTACTAGCAGGTGTTGATAATGTTTCTATTGGTGATACAATCTGTACAAAAGAAAATCCTAAAGCTTTACCAAGATTGACCGTTGATGAACCAACAGTAGCTATGCAATTCAGTAAGAATATCTCCCCAATTGCAGGTATTGAAGGAACTCAGCTAACAAGCGGTAAAATTTGGACAAGATTAGAGAAAGAAGCTTTAAGAAACGTATCTATCAGAGTAGAAAGAAATGATGACGATTCCTTCACTGTAAAAGGTAGAGGTGAATTCCAAATGGCTATCATCATTGAAGAAATGAGAAGAGAAGGATTTGAACTTTGTGTTGGTCGTCCTCGTATTATTTTCCATAGAGATGAAAATGGTCAGAAAACAGAACCTATCGAATTTGTTGAAATCGATTGCCCAGATTTATATTCTGGATCTGTTATGGATAAACTTTCAAAACGAAAAGCTAAGATGAGTGAGATGACTTATAATGGTGATAGAGTAAAAATGAAATTTGAAATTCCTGCACGTGGATTGATTGGCTATAGAGATGAGTTCTTAACAGATACTCGTGGTATGGGCATAATGAACTCATGGATTAAGGGCTACGAACCTTATAAGGGTGATTTCCCATCAAGATCCAATGGTTCTTTGATCAGTGACAGAAATGGTATTGCAATTCCATATGCATTGTTCCAATTTGAAGATCGTGGTGATCTATATATTCAACCAGGTGAACCTGTTTATGAAGGACAGATTATTGGATTGAGAAATAAAGAGCATGATCTTCTATTGAACCCAACTAGGACTAAAAAGCTTTCAAACATGAGAGCCTCTGGTAAGGATGAAGCTGTAACACTTACTCCTATTACTAAGTTAACTCTTGAACAATCAATTCAATTTATAAAAGATGATGAATTGGTTGAAGTAACACCTGAATCAATCAGAATGTGTAAGAAAATTTTAAATACACAGGCTAGAAAAATGTTTGAACAAAGAGGTGAAGTACCTCATTACTTACATTAAAATAAAGCAAGTATTTTCTTGCTCGACCTAATTTAAATTAGGTGTTTATATGTTTGATATTTATTTAAAAGGACTTTCTGTCGGACTGGCATATGTCGCTCCGATAGGAGTTCAAAATATATTTGTTATAAATGCAGCTATAAAGAAAAATAGATTTAAATCAATCTATACTGCCCTTGTAGTTGCATTTTTTGATATAGCTCTGAGCTTATGTTGTTTTTTTGGAATTGGTGTTTTGATAACCGCTTTTCCTGTAATAGAAAAAATAATGCTGTTTGTAGGTGGTCTTGTGGTTGCTTACATAGGTAAAACTATATTTTTCAGTAGAAATGATAATAACGATGATTCAAAAGATACAAGTCAAGAACGCAATATTATTGCAAGTGCATTTCTTGTTACTTTTATGAATCCTCAAGCTTTAATCGATGGAACCATGTTGTTTGGTGGAAACATTTCTTCGCTTGCTGATATACAGAGAAGTTATTTTATAATGGGTTCTGCTTCTGCTTCGTTGCTTTGGTTTTTATCAATAGCAATGATACTGCCTTTTTTTAAGAATAAAATAGGTGGAAATGCAATAAATGTTATCAACAAAATATGTGGTCTGTATTTAATTTTTAACGGATTATCACTGCTTTATAGATCCATTGAACTGGTGATTTTGTAATAAAAAAAAGTGATCTATTGTATTTTAAAAGATTCTTATGAAACAATCTTTTAAAGATAATACATGTAATAGATCACTTTTTTGTGTTTTATAGTTTGATTTCTAAATAAACTGGTGCATGGTCAGAACCAAGAATTTGATCATCAATTTCTGATTCAACAATTTTCTCCTTAATTCTATCTGATACAAGCCAATAATCTAGACGCCATCCAGCATTCCTATCTCTTGCTTTGAATCTATAACTCCACCAACTGTAACGATTTTCTGCAGTAGGTTTTAGATATCTAAATGAATCAATTAGTCCAATTGATAGTAAATTATCAAATCCATCACGTTCTTGAATGGAGTATCCAGCTTTTCCCTCATTTGCTTTTGCATTTTTAATATCAATTGGCTTATGAGCAACATTCAAATCTCCACAAACCATAACAGGTTTGGTTTTATCAAGTTCAGCAATGAAGTCTTTGAATTTTTTGTCCCAATCCATTCTTAAATCTATTCGAGCTAGTTCTGCCTTACTATTTGGGGTGTATACACATAGAACATAATAATTATCATACTCTGCTAATATTGTGCGTCCTTCGTTATCAAGTTCATGGCCAATTCCAAAAGTTACATTCAAAGGTTTCAGCTTTGAATACAATGCAGTTCCACTGTATCCTCTTTTTTCTGCGTAATTAAAGTAACTGGTGTAGCCTTCAGGTTCAAAAGAATACTGTCCTTCTGATAGCTTTATCTCTTGAATACAGAACACATCTGCGTTCATAGATTCAAAGTACTCTTTGAACCCTTTTTTATCCGCTGCTCGTATTCCATTGACATTCCAAGAAACTAATTTTAAAGTTTTGTCCATATTATCTCCTGTTTTGATAATATTATTTTATTGAAATATAAAAGTAAAGGGAAAGAAGTCACAAAAAAGGCTGATGATACTACAATCACCAGCCTTTCTATAGAGGTAAAATTTGAATTACATCAAAGGTATATTCAACTCTTTTGCTTCATCTAGAGTCTTTTGATCCCAAGTTGATGCTTGAACTTCTGCAATATGAGCTTTATTCAGAAGGAACATGCAAAGTCTGCTCTGACCAATACCGCCACCGATTGTTTGAGGGAATTCCCCGTTTAATAATCTTTTGTGCCAATATAAATCTGCTCTATCCTCACAATTTTCACTCTTCAGCTGTCTTTCAAGAGCTTCTTTGTTTACACGGATACCCATAGAAGATAATTCAAGAGAGTTCTGTCTAACTTCATCCCAGACAACAATATCACCATTTAAGCCTTTGTGTCCTTCTGTTGTTGGAGTTGACCAATCATCATAGTCTGGAGCTCTGCCACCGTGTTTCACACCATCTGCAAGAGGAGAGCCAATACCTATCATGAAGATAGCACCATATTGTTTGGCAAGTTTTTTCTCTCTTTCTTCTGGAGCTAATTCAGGATATTGTTTTTGAGCATCTTCTGTATAGATGAATTTTATCTCTTCAGGAAGTAAATCATAATCTGAAGGGAAAGTCTCACGAACTAGGAACTGTGTCCTTTTCATAGCTTCATATACTTTTTTAACTACTTTTTTTAAGAAATCAATATTTCTGTCTGATTCTTTCATAACCAATTCCCAATCCCATTGATCTACATAAATAGAATGTATTTCATCAATGTCATCATCAGGACGAATTGCGTTCATATCTGTATAAAGACCATGATTTGCTTGATAACCATAATCAGCCAATACCATTCGTTTCCATTTAGCTAAGGATTGAACGATTTCCATTTCTTTATTATTCATATTACCTATTTCGAATCTTACTGGTCTTTCGATGCCGTTCAAATCATCATTTATGCCAGATCCTTTAGGTACGAAAAGAGGACTTGTGACTCTGGATAATTTTAATTCCCCAGACAGCTCTCTTTGAAATGTGTCTTTAACGTTCTTAATGGCTTTTTCTGTTTGTCTAATATCTAAAACAGGTTTGTAGCCTTCAGGAAAACTTTTGCTCATTTATTAACTCCTTTGCTAAAGCAATGATCATTTAATTGTTTATGTTAAATGATATTAGTTTTTTATTTATCATTCATAGTACATAAAAAAGGAACTTTAGTCTATGTTTCTGTATATTAAATGAATAAACTTGAAAGGTTTTGAATAAGTGTGAATAAAAAAATGAAAATAGGTTTTTACAAATTCTATAATGTGTAGTATTATGAATTATAATACAGAGTTATAATAATTGTTTGTAGTTTATTGGGTAAACATTATTATGCTTTTTATATCACTGGAAGTTTCCCCCTTAAAATTCATGAAATAAAAATTCATGTTTACTTTCAGTGATTTTATTTAATATAACAGTTCGATTTCTTAAAAGTGGAAAAAGGACTTGAAAGAATAAAAACTAAGTAATAAAATAACTGAGAATATTTATTACTTTTACTGAATCTTCAAACGAAAAAAAATTGTATCATAATAGTATCATTTCAATAAAAAATTATCACATCTTTATATTAAGTCTGTAATATATAATATGTGTTTATAATTTATTATTTGCAAAAAATAGTTGTAAAACAACTATAGGTGTGGTACTTTTATACAAAAGGGTTTAAAAAATGACAAAAACTATTGCATTTCACCTGCAGAAAGGTGGAGTCGGAAAAACTACTATATCAGGAACATTGGCATGCCAATCGGCACTCGCTGGGGTTCCTACATTGTTGGTAGATTTAGATCCACAAGGTAATGCATCATCATGGTTCTTATCAGAAACCCCTCATTGGGAATTAGCTGATGTTGTACAAGGAAAATGTTATGTGGATGATGCTATTGTTCCTGTAACAGGAATTCCTAATTTATTTATTCTGCCTACATTTGGTATTGGTGGAACTTTAAAATTATATTCAGAAACAAAATTAGCTGATGAACCTTTTGTAATACAAGATTTGATACAGGAATTTAAAGGTAAATTTGAACATGTAATTTTAGATTTATCTCCAGGACTTGGAAGACTTGAAAAATCAGCACTTATTGCTAGTGATGAGGTTATAACTCCAATGACACCTGAAGCTTTTAGCTTAGATGGACTTGAAATCTTTATAGATGAGTTAGCAAAACTAAAAAAGAATTTTAGATCACCGATTGTACACAAAAAAGTTGTAATTAATTCATATGATGAAAGGATTAAACAACATAGAGATATTTATAAATCAGCAAAGAAAGGTAATTTTAGAATTTATCAAATTCCTGTTGATCCTGTTTTTAGGAAATCACAAGAGTTGAAAATTGCGCCTCAATTATATAGAGTCAAGGGAAAAGGTTTGAAGGATAGAACTTTAAAAGCTTTTGAGTTGATGGAAAAAGAGATTTGGAGTTAAGCAAATGGCACTAAAAAAAAGCGAGAAAAGAACAGAAGACAGAGCTGCAGAATTGTTCAGTGAGAAAGCAAAAAGCTCTAACACAAAAGAAAAGAAGATTCTAACAACCTTCTCAATTGAACCATCTTTCAAAGATTCTTTGGAATCTCAGTTTGGTGAAATGGGGCTTGGATGGGCTTCTGGACTAAGATTTGCACTTAAATATTTTCAAAAGAATTTTAAATTCAATACTGAAGATGATAACGAATAATTCATATTTGTATATG
>JALNVT010000142.1 GCA_023231265.1 Sphaerochaetaceae bacterium | reverse complement strand
GGAAGATCAAAAGGAACAGGAATCTTCTGTGCCAGTTTGAAATCATAGGAGGAGAATATCACACCATATGATGTGGTGTTCATAGGGTCTTTTTTGTATCCGTCACACCAATAAGCAAGTCCATCTGATGGATTCTGTGAAATTGAATGAGTTGTATAACCTCCAGACAGTGCAACAGAGAACCGCAGAGGTCCCTCAGGAAGAGTTGGGAAGTCATAAACTCCATAATTCAAATACGCCCCTACAGGATATATACTTGATCCTACTTCATCATTCTGTTCAATATCTACAATAGTACCAGCAGGAGATATAGCGAATAATGAAGCACACAATAAAGCGCCTTCGATAATAAAGGTGCTTATAAGCTTTTTTCTTAATCTAATTTTCATATTCTTTGATAATAAAGGAAAAAATAACATTTCACAAGTTTTTTTTATATATTATCGGTTTAAAATTCACTCGATATTATATTTCAAAAGTAAAGTGATATTTTTCAAACATATAGGTTATAAATGATTATCATCATGTTTGATTGGATAGAAAAAATCTTTTTAAATGCAATCTCTCAGTTGTACATCAGCAGAGCATTTTCTTCAAATTCTCAAATTCTTCATCCAAATGAGATACAAGAGGGGCTGGTAATTTATCAATTTCAAACCAACCTGATTGCTGCATCTCCTCTTTGAATAATCTTCTATCATCAAAAGGAACTTCTTTTATGAAAGTTTTCCACTGCAAATGAGGAAATTCTATATCATCAAATTCAATCAGAGGTCTTTTTATAGCAATACCAGTTTCTTCGAAACATTCTCTTATTGCTGTATTTTGGTAATCATCTCCATCAGAGGCTTCCATACCACCTCCAGGAATTCCCCAACTTCCCTTACCTGGATCATATGCTCGTTGACCAAGCAAAATACACAGATGCCCATTCTTATTGTATGAGTATAAAATCACTCCTGCACCTTTTTCCATGAGTCCCCCTTTCTGATCAAATTATAGCAGAATAAAAAATTCTTTTCATCATGCAAATAAATCTAAACAGATGTCAGGTTTAGTCTCTTATGCCTGCAGGCTTCTCAATAACATGCTCATAAAAGACTAAAATATACATTTAATATTTCTTTACATTGTATATATTTATATATTACAGTAAAACTTTTGTAACTTACAAAAACTTAACTATTAACATAACTAACAAGATAAGTTAAATTAATGACATAAAGAAAAGGAAATCTTCTTTAAAAACAAAAAAAACTTATTACATAAGGAATAAAAAAATGAAAAAATTATTAACAGTATTGGCAATCTCAGCAATTGCAATCACATCAACTTTCGCAGTTGTAGCAAACCCAACAACAACATCAAACAGAAACATCATAATCAATGGTGCAGTTGCTGAAAATGAATTTACATTTAACCTTGTAAATGATGACAGTACAGTTACAGATTCAGATTACCTTTACAATGATGGTGATGCAATAGACCTCACAACTACAACAGAGACTTCAGAATTCTATGTTCAAAGAAGTAGCGGTAATGAAAATACAAATTCATATCTCAATGTCCATATCACTTCTTCACAGTTCGTTGCTACTGTAAATGGTTCAGATTATGAAACATCAATAATTCCTTCAGTTAACTGGACAGAATATGAAAACGCTAAGACTCAATCCAATCAAGCATCCATTTTAATTCCTTATGGTTACAAAGCAGAGGCAGAAGCAGTAGCAGCATTCACACTAAAAATTGCTGGTAATGTCGAACTTCCAGCTGCTTCAGATTACTCAAGCACAATCAAAGTAGCATATACATTTGATTAATATTATAAATTTGATATCCGATATCAAATAAAATAACTCCTTTTAAATAATGGCTCAGATGCTCTTTCTCTCCTTTAGAAGCATCTGAGTTTCTTTTTTACAAAAAACTCTTTCAATATAACAAAAAAATTTATGAAGTCTGTTGAAAGTATGAACTTTATAAAATCCTTTTAGATCCTATCATGTATTGTTTCCATATTAGACAGAAACTATAAAGAAATTCAAAAATAGATTTTTCGAACATAGGAGCTACTATCAATCTATCTATATTCGTAATATGGCTTAAGAGAACTTTATATAATTGCCATAAATGCGTTAATTACATAAAACACCTCTATCATTTATAGCACATCATAAATCAACTGTTAACATAACTTACATCATATATTATATTTAATTAAAAGAGAGTTATTCAATCAGTCATAAAGGACTTTCTTCATAAAAGGAAAATTATAAAATGAAAAAATTAATCACACTTTTAACTATAGCAACCATATTGATAACATCTGCTTTTTCTGCAGAAAATAGAAATATCATAATTGATGGAGCAGTTGAACAGCTCAACTACACTTTTGATCTTGACAATATTGGCAGTACTGTTGATGGTTCTGAATATCTTTATGATGATGGTAGTAACAGCGTAGATTTAACTACCACAACAACAACTTCAGAATTTTTGATTCAACGAAGCAGTGGAAATGAGAACAGAGACTCTTACCTTTATGTAAGAGTGCATCCCTCTTCCTTTAAGGGAACTGTAAATAGTGGTAAAATTTATGATACTAAAATAACACCTACTGTTGAATGGCAATCTGGTTACAATATTTATAATTATGGTAGCAGATATAATTTAATAGCAGCACACATAACACATGGTTATAAAGCTGAAAAAGAGACAGTAGCTGCATTTAAATTGAAAATTGTAGGAGACAAAAGCATCCCTGCTTCATCTGATTACAAAAGTACAATTCATGTTTGGTACTACTTCAACTGCTAATAAAAATTTGAATCCAAAAATTATAATAAGATTCTCCAAATAACTAACCCAGAAGCCAATCCAGGGTTTTTCTTTAGTAAGATGTGTATTTCATTTTCAATTGATTTTATGCCATCAAAAATGGTGCCCATATATTGAAGAGATAACCTACAATAACAATTGCTATTGCTGTAATTATCAAGAAGGCTGCAATCAATTTAGGTTTGATAACTTTTCTCAATAGAATCATTTCAGGAAGAGAAAGAGCTGTTGTTGCCATCATAAATGATAGAGCTGTTCCAATTCCAACACCTTTTGCAATAAGGGCTTCTGCAATTGGAATTGTTCCTAAAGCATTTGAATAAAGAGGAACACCAACAATAACTGCAAACAATACTGCAAATGGATTGTCTGGTCCTGCATACTTACTTAGCAATTCAGCTGGAGCATATCCATGAATCAAAGCACCTATTCCAATACCTATCAAAAGGAACAACCAAACTCTGTGAATAATATCTTTTACATTGTCCCAAGCAAATTCCAATCTGTCTTTGGCATCCATCTCTTGTACATAGTCTGTTCCATTTCTTTTTTCATAAACGTATTCCTCGACTTCTTTCTCTAAGTGCAGTTTTCCAATTATTATACCACCGACGATACCTACAATGACACCTGTGATGACGTACACAACTGCAATTTTCCATCCAAATGATGCAAGCAAGACTGCAAATGCTGCTTCATTAACTATAGGAGAGGTGATCAAGAAACTGAATGTAAAACTCAGTGGTATTCCTGACTCTACAAAACCAATGAAGATTGGTACAGATGAGCATGAACAAAATGGAGTGACTATACCAAGCAGTGATGCAATGATGTTGCCGGTGATGCCACTGAATTTACCTAATATTTTCTTGGTTCTCTCAGGAGGGAAATAACTTCTTATATAAGAAATTGCAAATACCATCAAGCCAAGAAGAATTATGATCTTTACTGTATCATAAAAGAAGAAGTGGATGCTTGATCCCCAAGCACTCTCAACATCCATTTTAAAACCTTTTTCTACCAATAAGGTAACAAGGTAATTTAACCATCCAAACATAATAAATCCTTTATATTTTTATTACTTAGGTTGAACTTAAGTTCAATCTTTCTTTATAACAGTAAATTGGGTAACTTTTAGGGTATAAGAACCCTAACCTAAGTAATTAAGGAAATTCCAATTTATTTTTTCTATTTTTTATATTTAACTAGATAACGTTTTCAGCTCTTTCATATATAGCATCTTCATCTTTTTTGTTGAGAAGACCTGATATAAGTAAAGCAATCAATGTGATTCCAACAAGGCTGCAGCACATTCTTACAATTCCGAATTTTACACCCAAACTTGCAATTTCAAATGTGAACATCGGGATTTTTGTGGTTGACCAAGCTCCAATGAACACAAACACATTGAATAGACTTGCTCTTTTCTTGAGCATTACAAGAGCCACAGGAAAAGCGGCATATAATGGTCCAGCAGCCACGCTTCCTAAAAGTAGAGCTATAGCAAAACCTTTTATTCCGGCCCCTTTTCCAAGGTATTTGATCATTGTTGTTCTTTCTACCCAAACATCTAGAAGTCCAAGCAGTATGAATACAGGTGGTATTATTGCCAAAATTTGAAGAAAATTAGCTTTTGTATTCTGGAATGATAACTTTCCAATATTTGGATACATGATTCCAACAATTATGTTGATTACCAATAAGGTCAAAACCCATTTATATCTTTTTAAAAACATCTTCATTACAGAACAGCTCCCATTATAAATGCTACGATAAGAGAGAATGCAACTGCACTCAAATTTCTTATTACGGTAACTTTTGTTCCAAACATCTTCTGTTCCATTGGTATTGTTACAACACCTACCATCATCAATGAAGAAACAAATGCTGCTATCTGAGCAACACCAGCTCCATTATTCAACAATGCTGCAGATAGAGGAAATGCAACAAATCCTGGTATCAAGGTGATGCTACCAACGACCAAGGCTATAAGTACACCAAGGAAGCCTGATCCAGCACCCAAGAATCTACTTATTGTCTCTTCATCAACAACACTCAACATCATTCCAATAATCAGTATTATTACTAAAAACTGTGGAAGTATTTTCTCAAAGGATTTCCAGGATTTGAATAAAGCTTTCTTTGTCTTTTTTTTATCCTTAATCAAGGAAATCAGCAGGCAGACTGCCACTGCTATGTATAATATTTTTGTAAACATGTTATATCTCTCCTAATTAAGGACTCTCCTAATTAATTCAATAAAGGTTCAATAGCTTTTGGTTTTAAAACCTTACCAGCTGATACAACTTTTCCATCTACAACCAAACCAGGTGTGCTCATGATATTGTAACTTGCAATATCTGCATATTCAGTAACGTGTTCAACAACTGCTGTTTTTCCTGTGTTCTTCAAAGCTTCGTTTACATTAGCTTCGAGTTTTTTGCATTTTGGGCAACCTGATCCTAAAATTTTAATGTCCATATTTTACTTCCTTAAATTATATATTTTTAAATTACTCAAGTAATTATTTATTTTCACAACTGCAGCTTACCATGTAGATTTCTTTATTAGCTAACTTAGATTTGTCTTCTTTTAGCTTGGGATAACTATCTACATTTTCAACAACATCTGATAAAAAATTGTCCACTCGTTCATCATCAGATTTAAAGGAATAATAAATGTACTTACCTTCCTGTCTTGTTTCAACAAATTTGGTATCTCTAAATTTAGCAAGATTCTTAGATGCAGTTGGTTGAGACATCTCTAAAATTCCAGAGATGTGGCAAACACAGAGGTCCTCTTGAAAAAGTAGAACCAACATTCTAAATCTATCCTCATTCGCTGCTAATTTTAAAAATTCATTAAGTCTATTCATTTTATCCCCTTCAGTATCATATACTCATATTCCCATATCAGTATATGACAAATATAGGTATTTCCCTTTTTTTTGTCAATAAGAGATTTTTAATTTTTCATAATAAATTATGTTATTTATTAAAAAAAATCCCACACCAATTTTGATGCAGGATTCATTTAATATTAAAATTATTTAGTTCAACTCAGGAGTCTCACCTTCTTCCATGTACACAATCCATTTACATATTGTTGTAACATGGTCTCCCAGTCTCTCAAGTTCTTTTGCAAGATAATAGAATTCAAAAAGTTCATTGCTTGTATCACCACATTTGTTGGCTCCAAAGATCATTTTATAGATCTCCTCTTTATAGGCATCTATTTCATTATCTTTCTTGGCTATCTCTCTGGCTCTTTTTGCATCTGTCTCAGCTAAAGCTGTGATCACATCACGAAACATAAGAGCATCTGCATTTGCCATATCAACAAGCTTATCAATTATTTCTTTATCACAATCCTGAGATTCTGAATCAAGCTCAGTTGCAACTTTAGCAAGATGTGCTGCATGGTCTCCCATTCTTTCTAAAGATGTCACCATCTTCAATCCAGCAATTACATGTCTCATATAATGACCATATGGAGCCTCACTTATGAGAAGACGAACTGCATCGTTCTCAACAAGCTCTCTCATTTGATCTATGAAATAGTCATCTGCCATAACTTTTTTGGCCATATCAATATCTCTATCTCTGAAAGCAATTGTTGCCTTCAGTATAGCTTCTTCAACTCTTGTAACCATCTGAAGCAATAGTTCATTGAAGAAATATAACTTCTCATCTATCTGTACTGTATCATTCATATTCCACCTTCTTTTTAACCAAATTTTCCAGAGATATAATCTTCGGTACGTTTGTCCTTTGGTTTGAAGAAGATATCCTTTGTATCACCT
This sequence comes from Sphaerochaetaceae bacterium, assembly GCA_023231265.1. Classification (GTDB taxonomy): domain Bacteria; phylum Spirochaetota; class Spirochaetia; order Sphaerochaetales; family Sphaerochaetaceae; genus Pleomorphochaeta. The sequence continues at coordinate 221 of JALNVT010000142.1, read as the reverse complement.
GTTTCAACAAGATACCCACATCTCTTATCATCTATCAAAAAGAAGCTTGTGGTATCTGATATACGAGAGGCTTGCTGCATATTGTGTGTTACAATGACAATTGAATACTCTTTCTTCAATTCAATCATCAGCTCTTCAATTCTTGAAGTTGATATTGGGTCCAACGCAGAAGTTGGTTCATCCATCAATATTACCTTGGGATTTGTTGCAAGTGTTCTTGC
>JALNVT010000141.1 GCA_023231265.1 Sphaerochaetaceae bacterium | reverse complement strand
CACCAATAATTACAATATCATATTTCATTATTCATCTTCTCCCTTTAGAATTTCTGAACCTTTTTCGTTTTTACATACTTCATCCATCGGAATACCGAGTTGCTCACTTAATATTTCCATTGTTCTTGCAGTGCAGAATCCGGCTTGGCATCTACCCATACCAGCCCTGCATCTTCTCTTGATTCCATCAAGAGATGTGGCACCAAGAGGTCTTTTTATAGCATCAATGATTTCACCTTCTGTGACCTGCTCACATCTGCATACGATTGTTCCATAATCAGGATTCTTCTTTATAAGAGCTGTGTACTCTTCTTGATTCATATCCTTTGTTCTAATTTGACCTTTTCTAGTTGCAATAAAATTTTTCTTTTCTGAAGCGTTGGCTTTCTTTGCAACCATATCTGCTATGTGATCACCTATGGCTGGAGAGCATGATAAACCAGGTGATTTGATACCTGCTGCATCAAAGAAGTTCTCACTGTCTTCAACCTCACCAAGTACAAAGTCTCCTCCATCTTCTGCAGCACGTAGGCCAGAAAAACTTGTTATCACCTTTCTGAATGGAATGTTGCTTACAGAATGCAGTGCCTGCTCTTTTACAACCTCTAGATCTTCAGGTCTTGTTGAGGTGTCTTCTTTGTCATTCTGTGATACTGATGTTGGACCAATCATTATGTTTCCATGGGCAGTTGGTGTTACAAGAACACCTTTTCCTAAATCAGTTGGGAGTTGGAATATGGTGTGAGTCACTAAATCGCCAACTTCATTATCTAGAAGCATGTAGTTACCACGTTTGGCTGTGATGTGAAGTTTTTTATTGCTCACAAAGTTGTGTATCTTATCTGCATAAACACCAGCTGCATTGACAACATATGTAGCTTCATATGTCTTTCCATTGCTTGTTTGTATTTGATAAATACCATTTTCTTTCTTTACTGATGTTACAGTGCTGTTAAAAATAAATTCAGCTCCATTTACATATGCATTTTCAGCTAGAGCATAGGTCAGGCCAAAAGGATCAACAATACCACCAGTTTTACATAGAAGGGCACCCTGAACCTCATCACTTAGATTTGGTTCAATCTTGCGAGCTTCATCACCATCGAGCAATTCCATCTGTTCAACACCGTTTGCAATACCTCTGTCGTAGAGTTCTTTAAGTTTTGGGGCATCCTTTTTATCAAAACTGATGATCATTGAACCGTTTCTCTTGTATTCAAAGTCCAGTTCTTTTGAAAGTTTTGCAATTTTTGCACTGCCTTCAACATTCAATTTTGCCATCAGTGTTCCAGGCTCAGGATCATATCCAGAGTGAACTATTCCACTGTTTGCTTTTGATGTCTCACTGCAGACATCTTCATGTTTCTCTAAAAGAGCAATTGAAAGATCATACTTAGAAAGGCTTCTTGCAATAGCACATCCAGTAACTCCTCCACCGATTATAATTACGTCATATTTCATATGTGAACTCCCCAATAGGCATAAAAAAAAAGAGTAAAGTATCCCCATTACTAAAAATAGGATACCTTGCTCTTTTTCTCTAAGGTTTTATTATTTATATTCATAATTTACCATTGTTTTTAGGGATTGTCTAGAAAAAAATCTTGATATTTTCTTATTTAATGAAAATATTAATTATAAATACTCCTTGGATAAGGAAATAAAAATGATTTGAAATGATGACTGAAAGTCTCTTAAAAAAGGCATAAATTAATTTTCAAGCAACGTAAATCAATTTATGCCAATATATATTGAATATAATCAGTGTTAAAAACACCAAATAGAAAACTGAATTTTTGCAATCAAATCTGCTTAAAGTTGAGATATTGATTGTTATATACATCAATCATGATATGCTCAATATATGAAGATTGTGTGAAAAGCTTTTTGAAATTTTAAAACTAAACTTTTGATTGAAATATTCTTTTTGGGTATTCCTATTATAAGTATGGGGATTTTTAGAATTATTTTTAGCTATAATACTTTCTTTTTATTTAAGTTATAACTATTATTAATTTTATGGATAGCAAATTTTCAACATTATTACCGTTTTACAATAATCTAAGAACTTCTGATCAATTAGCACTTGAGAAAGTACCGACCAAAACATTGCCTAGAGGTGGAATGGTACCTCATTGCGTGGGAATAATCTGCGTTATAAAAGGCAGATTGAAAGTATACATAACCAATGAGAATGGTAAGGAGATGACATTGTACCGTCTGTTTGATAACGATGTCTGTGTTTTATCAGGATCCTGTGGTGTTAAGAATATATCTTTTGAAGTACAGGTGAGAGCTGAAGAAGAAACTCAGTTGATTACAATACCTGTAACTACTTACCACAGTCTGGAATCTAAATATCCAGAGGTATCTCAATTTACAAGTGAGATGATGGCAGCACGATTATCTGATGTTATGTGGACTCTTGAACAGGTTGCATTCTCAAGCATGGATAAGAGAGTTGCTTCTCTTCTCATAGAACAGAGAGCTATGGTTCAAAGTGATGAGATAATGATAACTCATGATGAGATTGCACGTGATCTAGGAACTGCTCGTGAGGTTGTATCACGTATGTTGAAATATTTCCAAAATGAAGATTGGATAGCTCAAGGACGTGGAAAGGTCTACATCAAAAATCCTTCGGCTCTGCTATCACTTTCTGATTAAAAATATTAACTTTAAAATGTAAGAAAGGTCTTTTTTCAAAGACCTTTCCTTGTTAATATCAATCTATTTAATTAAAGATGAATATTATAGACCTAGCATTTTGTTCAAGCCAGGTTCTTGTGTAACACCTGTGATTTGAGTTTTTACTTTGCCGTTCTGCATTACTACTAGAGTAGGAATACTCATAACGCCAAACTGTTGAGCTAATTCAGGTTGTTCATCAACATTAACTTTAACAATTTTTGCTTTACCTTCTACAGATGCTTCATATTTATCTAAGATTGTGCCTTGCATTCTGCATGGTGCACACCATGATGCCCAGAAGTCTACCAATACAGGTACTGTTGAATCTAAAACGTCTTTCTGAAATGTCTCTTTTGTTGTATGTGTCATTTTTATTCTCCTATGAATTTCTAATTAAATGCTCTTTAAGAACTTTTGTTCTTTGTTGTTGTTCTTTATGTTTATAATCTAATACTTTTTAAAAAAAAAGTAAGTGACAATATCACATATAGATATCTCTACTTATTAATATAAATCAGAAATGCTTGGTTTGCAAGGAATTAAACATATATCTTTTTTTTCAAAAATGTTTAATATTATAGATATGAGATATAAACATTTTTTATTTGACGCAGATAATACAATTTTTGACTACAGACAGGGTGAGAAAAATGCCTTCAATGAGATTGCAAGAATTTATAATTTGAATTTTGATGACGCTGTATTAGATACCTACCATAAAATTAACAAAGAGTGTTGGAAAGCTTACGAACGTGGTGAATTGCCTCAAGATAAGCTTTTGGTACTGAGATTCAAAAATCTGTGTGATGAGCTTGATTTCGATATAGAGCCATATGCCATGGATAATCTCTTTACTGAGCTTTTATCAAAGCAGACCTGTTTGATGCCATATGCAAAACAGATTTTAGATATTCTTAGAGACGAAGAGTGCAAAATTCAAATGATTACAAATGGTGTCAGTGAAACTCAATATGGAAGGCTCAAAGCGACTGGACTGGAATCTTATTTTGAAAATATATTTGTAAGTAGCGAGATGGGGTGTCAGAAACCAGATATTGAGTACTTTGATATTGTTTTGGATAAAATTAACGCGAAGAGTGATGAATGCATAATAATTGGAGATAGACTTGAGAGCGATATCTTGGGTGGACTAAAATCCAACATTGATACCATATGGCTGAATACCAAACAGACCTCCAATATGGATGAAGATATTCATGTTAAGCCAACATATGAAATTGATTCATTGTCTAAGATGATGGAATTGATAAGATAGAAAGATACACAGATAAAAAGAATCTCCACACATTTTCATGCATGGAGATTTTTTTTGGAATGATTGAATTATTTATTCATCATTTGGTTTGTAGCAAAAGTTGCATTGCTTGTTAAATTGATTCCAAGTTTTCTTAGTCCAGCTTCATCTCCATTTGCAGGGATATGAGTTAGATGAGCATCTGCTCCTCTAAGATTTTTGAGCTGTTTGATTCCTGCTTCTGCAGCAGGATTGGATGCAGCAGAAACAGATAGAGCAATCAGAACTTCATCAACATCAAGACTCACACCTTTGCTTGCAAGTACATCTTGCTTCATTGAACTGATTGAATGAAGAATATCATTTGGAATTAAATCAATTGAATCAGGAATTCCAGCAAGAGACTTAATGGCGTTAAGGACCAATGCTGCACTCTCGTGCAGTATCTGAGAATTCAAACCAGTGATCATCTTGCCATTGCTCAATTGCATTGCAGCAGCTGCGACTACACTTTCTGAACCTTTTCCTCTTTCAATACCTTCCTGACGTTTTGCCTCTGCAGCAGCTACTACTGGACGATCAGTAATTTTGATGTCATGGTTCTGCATCAATACCTGAAGGTTCTCGATGGTTTTCTTTGTTCCAAATCCCAAAGCATATTCAACAGATGCTCTGAAGTATCTTCTAATTATTTCGATTCTAGATGCATTTTCACAGACCTTGTTGTCAATAATACCTGAAGAAATTCTATTCACACCCATATCAGTTGGTGATTTATAGATTGATTTTGTACCAGAAATCTTTTCAATAATTCTTGTAAGTAGAGGAAAGGCATCAAGGTCTCTGTTGTAGTTTATTACCTGCTCGCCATAAGCCTCTAGATGGAAGTGATCAACACGGTTGATATCACCTAAATCAGCTGTAGCTGCTTCATAAGCAACGTTTATCAGGTTGTTGAGAGGAACGTCCCATACAGGGAAAGTTTCAAACTTAGCATATCCTGATTCAATTCCTTTTTTCTTGTCATGATAGAGCTGAGATAGACATGTTGCAAGCTTACCTGAACCAGGTCCTGGTGCTGTGACAATTACGATTGGACGTTCAGTCTCAATGTATTGGTTGGCACCATATCCCTGTTCACTTACAATCAAATCAACATCGGTTGGATATCCTTTTGTTTTTGAGTGCGTGTAAACCGCAATTCCTTTTCTTTCAAGCAATCGTTTGAACTGAGCAGCTGAAGGTTGCTCTTCGTAGCGAGTTATTACAACACCCTTAACACGAAGTCCATAATCTGAGAAATCATCAATCATCTTCAATGTATCAACATCGTAAGTAATACCGAAGTCTGCACGAATTTTTTTTCGTTCAATATCTCCCGCATAGATGCAGATAATAACATCAATTTTGTCTTTTAATTTTTCAAATACTTGAATTTTTACATTTGGATCAAAACCAGGAAGTACTCTCGATGCATGATAGTCATAGAGTAATTTTCCGCCGCACTCTAAATAGAGTTTTCCATGAAACTGTTCCATTCTTTTTAAAATAGAATCGGTTTGTGTTTCTAAATACCGTTGGTTATCAAAACCTAAATTATTTTTCATCATGGGTCTTAATACTAGAAAAAAAAATACGCCTTGTAAACAGTCAATGAAAAGGCTGATTTATGCAATATGGTTATTTTGATGCATAAAATTATCTCTGGTTTGTTTTGATTGATATTACAGAATAAGTCTATAGTTAAATAACTTTATGTAATATAAAAGATTATTTATAATTGTGTGAGCTCTTTGTTATGATGCAATCCAATATTATAAAATTAAAAAATTCCTGTATTTTTTTTTGACAGGTAGCAAAGAGATTGAGTTTGATATATTTTTGTTAAGCATTTCTTAGGTTCAAAAATTATGAATATTTTGCGAAAGTAAAAGAAAGGCAACCCACTTGCTAACCAATGTTGCTAAATGAATTGCCAAAATTTTTTCGATGTATAGGTAATGCTGATCTAGTAGCCACCTTTGTGAACTTACTAGTCCTAAAGTCATCTTTATTATAGCGAGAGCAGGACTCGGACCTGCGACCTACGGGTTATGAGCCCGTCGAGATACCAACTTCTCCATCTCGCGTCGATTACTTTCAGTAATATATATGTTCTGAGTATTATTGTCAACTGGTGTTTTATTAATAATTAAATTAAAACAAAAATTTGTTCAATTATCAATAAAATAATAATTAATTGTATTACGGGTATGAAGTTAAATTTAGATGATAAAAAGTACAAATATAGAATAAAAAATTGGGAATGTGAAAATATTATTTTTTGTTGCAATTGTGTCATTCATCAATAATTTATTGGTGCTGATCGAAGTGCTGTTTGAGCATTAGAAATATACAAGGATCATGATAAGAATTATATTTTGGGCAAAAAGAAGGCAACCCACTTGCTAACCAATGTTGCTGAATGAATTGCCAAAATTTTTTCGATGTATAGGTACTGCTGTTCTAGTAGCCACCTTTGTGTACTTACTAGCCCTAGATTCATCATTATTATAGCGAGAGCAGGACTCGGACCTGCGACCTACGGGTTATGAGCCCGTCGAGATACCAACTTCTCCATCTCGCGTCGATTACTACTGTGAATATATAGGTTCTAACGATTAATGTCAACACCATAATTGCAATTGGTTGCATTTATTAAAAGTAAAGAAAAAAATTAAACAAAGAACAAATAAATATAAGCCATGCAAAAAATTAACAAATCAGTAAAATAACAAAACTGAAGAATCTTAAAAAATCCATCTTTGAAATTATTAACTTTTTTGGTATTTTTTTATTACGGAAGAAAATACCACATTGCAAAGAACAATGTGGCATTTAAAGAAATAAATATTTATAGGTTATTTCTTCAAGCTATCTGCTTTAATTAAGTTACGAATTGCCTGTAT
>JALNVT010000140.1 GCA_023231265.1 Sphaerochaetaceae bacterium | reverse complement strand
TGGAATGTTTATACCTGAGTCAGCCAAAACAATTCCTACAAGCTCTACATTTGGGAAGTTGAATCCTTTTGCAACCATCTGGGTTCCAAGAAGGATGTTTGTCTCTCCTGATTTGAACTTATCCAGTACTTTAAATACATTCTTCTTGACCTTAGCTACATCACCATCAAGTCTATCAACAGTTGCAAATGGGAACTGATTCTTAATTTCCTGTTCCACCATCTCTGTTCCAAAACCACTGTATCCAACATCAAGAGAATGACAATCTGGACATATCTTTATTGGACGTGTCTTGTAACCACAGTAATGGCAGACCATGCTGTCATCACTTCTGTGATATGTCAAAGATACTGAGCAATGTGGACATTTCATTTCATAACCACAGCTTTTGCAGTGAAAGAAGTAAGAGAATCCTCTTCTGTTTAGAAATAGGATGACCTGCTTCTTGTTCTTCAGAGTCTCCTCTATTGCATCATGAAGTTCCTGAGAAATAAGAGAGCGCTGTCCAAGCATATCCACGATTCTCATTGATGGAATGGTTCCATTTCCAACACGATAAGGAAGGTCCAATCTTTTGATTCGGCCTTCATTCATCAGTTTCCAAGATTCCAATGAGGGTGTTGCAGATCCCATTATGAGTGTGGCACCTGTTTTCTGACATTTTCTTTGAGCTATCTGTCTTGCATGATAACGTGGAGTCTGTCCGCTTTTGTATGAGTTCTCATGTTCCTCATCAATGATTACCATACCTAGGTTCTCAAAAGGAGCAAATATTGCAGAGCGGACTCCAATTACTATTGAGACCTCACCGCGTTTTATCTTTCTCCACTGAGAGAGTCTTTGACTTGCACTCATTCCAGAATGAAGAAGAGCTACCTTTCCTTCAAATCTTTTTCCGACCTGCTGGACAAGTTGGTGGGTCAGAGTGATCTCTGGCACAAGATATATTACCTGCTTTCCTTCCTTGATCACCTGCTCTGCACATCTGAAATATACCTCAGATTTACCAGAACCGGTGACACCATAGAGGTAGTACATCTTATCTTTTTTTAGATAGATTTCATTGATTGCTCTCTCTTGATATTCTGTAAGATTTTCAACTGGTGCTGTTGAGATATCTTCCTCTGCAAGAGCAATTGAGACAACTTTATCACGACGTCCACCCGGAATCTGCAGAGAAAGAGCTTCTCCTGGAGAGCACAGATAAAAATCAGCCATCCAGTACGCAAGATCTATCTCGCTTTGACCAAAAAGAGGTTCCTCGTCAATGATTCTGGATACAGGTTTTATCGTATATTTTACATTCATCTCTTGAACGCATTCAATTATATATGCAGTTTTCTTTTTGGATGAACGAAATGGGACCTCAACTCTCTTACCAACTGAAGCTTGATCTTCAATTTCAGCTGGAACGGCATATGTTAATTCTTTGGAGAAAGGTAGGTCCAACAGTACTTTGACAAACACTCTCTATCTCCTCTCTGAATTGTTATTTAGAATAAAAGCCAATCTTTTTAAATCTTCCCAAACAGGGCGCTTCCAAGTCTCATTTCTGAGAACAGCCGCTGGATGATATGTTACAATTACAGGAATATTTTTATAGTTCAGAACATTCTCTCTCATACTTGTTAGAGAGTTTTCATTGTTGAACAGTGAGTTTGCAGCCACTTTTCCAAGGACAAGTATTGCCTGTGGTCTTACAAAATCAATCTGTCTTTCAAGATATGCCTTGCATCTGTTTGCTCTTTGAGGGGTTGGATTTGTTCCACTGAAGCATTTAACAATGTTCGATAAATAGACATCTCTTCTCATATCAAGATTGATACTTTTGAGCCATTTATAAAGAAAATCACCGGAAGGTCCAACAAACAGACGACCTGAAGAATCCTCATGACTTCCAGGACCCTCACCTATGACCATCAAACGACTTGGAACAGGTCCCTCGCCAAACAGTACATTCTTTCTGTTGCTGCATTCACTGCACTCTTTGCAGTTCAAGACCTCATGTCTTAGCTCTTCAAAGGACATGCTTGAAATGGGTTTTGAATTTTGATTCATAACAGGATCAATCAAGTTTGGTTGTGATGATATCTTACTGTTTGATTGAGCTTGATTTACATTGAATCTATTTAAGTTGTACTCTCTTCTAAAATTCTGATTTTGATTGTTTGAAGGTGCTGCAGGGATAGGATTTTGAGATTTTTTTATCGTCAATCTCCTACTGAGTCTTTCGGATAATGATAGGCCCTCTTCCTCAGCAATGCTGCTTGAAGCTGCATCAACAGAAGGAGAATCTGCCGACAATATGTTACCATCAGCAATATTATCTACAAGGGCATCAAGATCAACAGATTTACTTTTAATTGAAGATTGAGGTAAAGCATTACCTTTCAAAACAGCCTCACTCTCATCAAAGAGAGATAACATTGCATTCAAAGACTTCTTTAATTGCTCTTTGTCTATATTAGTTTTACTTTCCATTTCATCCTCAATTAATATTACTTTACATCTCCATCTTTATTAGGTAGAGATCCTACAGGAATTGCGTCTTTTTCAAACCATCTGTATTCTTCTGGGTCATAAGAGATTCTGTATAAGAACAGTCCGTTTGGAGAGGCTGTAGTTTCAGCCATCTTACGATTTTTGCTTTCAAGAGCTTCTTTGAACTGCTCGGGAGTTCGCTTTTTATAAGCATAGACCATCTGAGTTCCAACCAAGCTTCTTACCATCTTATAAAGAAATGCATTCCCACATATTGTATAGCACAATACATCATAACCCCATTTGTCCTTCTCTAAAGTCCAATAAGATTCATAGATATCACGACATTTTGAAGGTGATACATCACCTGTTGCTGTAAATGTAGTGAAATCATGAGTTCCAACCAAGCATTTTGCAAAACTATTCAAAGTATCTATTGAAGGAATTTTCTTTGTCTTAGAGATGAAACCATTATCTGGAGCTGTCATTTCATTCTCACGTTTGAAATAATACTTATACTCTCTGGCAAATGCGGAATATCTTGAATGAAAAGATCCATCCACTTCAACGCACTTCAAGATTCTTACAGTCGGTGGTAAGTTGCAGTTTATGACACTCAAATATGCAAATGCAGGGATGTTTGTATGTGTTGTATCAAAGTGACATACCTGTCCCATTGCATGAACACCACTGTCTGTTCTTCCTGCCCCAATTATTCTAACTGGTTCTTTCAACATTTTGAACAGTGCTTTTTCAATTACCTGTTCAACACCAACACCGTTTTTCTGTCTTTGCCAACCATTAAAAGCCTTTCCATCGTATGATACAGTCAACGCATAACGCTTTATACCATCCGCCAAAGGTTCCAGTGGTGGTCTATTCCAATCTGTTCTAGCCATTCATTTCCTCTACAAGAACAACGGCAATAGCACTTGGACTGTCATGCGAAATGGAGATCTCACATTTCAATGTGGGAAAGTTCTCTTTCGATTGTCCTTCAAGATTCAGTACAGGTTTGCCGCTATCTAAATTTGTTACCACTATTTCAGATGGTTTGAGTTTTGTAAAGGCAACACCCAGTGCTTTTGCTAAAGCTTCTTTAGCTGCAAATCTTCCTGCAAGGTATTCTGCCTTTGCTTGAGATGATGTGAAGGTATTTGATCTTTCTATTTCTGCTTTGTTAAATATCCCTTTTTTTGTAGCTTCACTCAGCTTGGTCATTCTAGAGATATTGACAATATCAACACCAATTTTATTCATTGGTCTTCTTTTCCTTAAATGAAATTCTCACTACGGATGGTACTGTTTTGACAGTTATAGCACCTTTTCTGAATGCTTTTTCATCATAGTCCAAAACAACTGTCTTTTGAGCTATACCCTCACTGTTAACAGAACTGAAATCTGCAGTGGCCTTAATCAAGGCTGGATCTATAAGATATATAACATCCTCAGAACCATTGATATCCAAAGTTATTGATGATGGAACCAAGCTCTCACTTTCATAATTTGCAGGCAACATGACCTCCAGTGGAACTTCAACGTTTCTATCTTGGTTTGAATTGAATGTAATTATAAAATAACAGCAGCAAGCCAAAAGAATGCAGACCAACTTAACCTGCCATTCATAAAGAAGGAATTGTACAAAACTATTTTTGCTCATCTGAAACATCCTCCTTTATATCATCTTCTTTCAATTCCTGATTGGAGAACAATGCAGGAAGAATTCTTTTTATTTGATCTCTAGAGAGGTCATAATAAAGGCCAGCATTGTAAGCGAGTGTCAGAGCTCCGGTCTCTTCTGAAACCACAATAACTACAGCATCTGTCTCCTCACATATACCAAGAGCAGCTCTATGACGAGTACCAAAAGTCTTTTTTATGTCAGTCTGCTCACTTAGAGGAAGATAGCAACCTGCAGCAACTATTTTGTCACCATTGATCACGATGGCACCATCATGAAGCGGTGTATCATGGTCAAATACTGTCAGTATCAATTGACTTGAAAGTTGAGCGTCTAAGGTGGTACCGGAGTTTATCACAGATGTTAAGGTGTCTCTTCTAGGAAATACTATAAGAGCTCCTCTTCTTTTATTTTTTAGATTTATGCATGCACTCAAAACGGTATCAATTTGATCTGTTATTGAAGCAAGAGTGGTCAACTTCAACCTTGATTTTCCAAGCCATCCTGATGAGAAGGATCTTCTTAGTTCACTTTGGAAAATCAAACACAGAAAAACAACATATGGAATTGCTAAATATTCAAATAAAGTCACAAGGACCTCTAGCCTAAGTATATAGGCCCCGGTAAATACAGCAAAAGCTGCAGCGATCATTCTTACCATACGTTGTATTTTAGATCTATCCAATGCCATGTAGAATTGATAGAACAACCAAGCTAAGAACGAAATCTGAAATATTGCTTTAATTATTGTTACTGTCTGTGAGTCGAAGTTCAACATATCTCATCCTTTAATAACAATAGAATAATATCAATCGTCGTCGTTGCCAACCCAGTTTAAGGTTCGCTTGACTGCTTTTCTCCACTTTCGTACTCTTATTTCTCTTTCTGAATCACACATCTCAGGTTCCCAGCGTTTTTTCTCTTTCCATTGCTCTTTTAATTCATCCAGAGATTTCCAAATACCAATGCTGAGGCCAGCTGCATATGCAGCTCCCAGTGCTGTTGTTTCAACAACTTCAGGTCTTATTACAGGAACACCCAAAAGGTCTGCCTGGAACTTCATCAGTGGCTCACTGTTTGTAAGACCACCATCAACTTTCAATTCTTTAATTTCAATCCCAGAATCCTTTTCCATGGTTTTGAAGATATCATATGCTTGGAATGCTGTTGCATTTAAAATAGCTTTACATAGATGAGCTTTGGTTGCAAATCCTGTCAGTCCAGCTATAACACCACGCGCATCAGATCTCCAATAAGGAGCAAAAAGACCACTGAAAGCAGGTACAATATAAACCCCACCGCAGTCTTTAACACTTGCTGCCAGCTCATCAAGCTCTCGTGGAGAATCCACAATCTGAAGGTTATCTCGTGCCCATTGAACCAAAGAGCCAGCCACTGCAATTGAACCCTCCAATGCATAATGTGGTTTGTGACCTTCAATCTGATAAGCCACTGTAGCCAAAAGACCATTCTCTGATATATAAGGTTTATCTCCTGTATTAACAAGAAGGAAACAACCTGTTCCATATGTACTCTTTCCAAGTCCCTCTTCAAAACAAGCTTGTCCAAATAATGCAGCCTGTTGATCTCCCAAGATACCACAAACTGGAATTACAGTTCTGAATGGACCACTTGTTAAGGTGACACCATATAAGGTTCCAGAAGATGGAACTATTTCAGGAAGACATCCTCTTGGAATATTGAACAAGTCGAGCATCTCATTGTCCCATTGAAGGGTATCAATGTTCATAAGTAGATAACGAGAGGCATTTGTTACATCGGTTACAACAGCATCACCACCTGTTAAGTTCCAAGTTAGCCATGTATCAATTGTTCCAAAGATTGCATCTCCAGCTTCAGCTGCTTCACGAAGTCCTTCTACATTATCAAGAAGCCATGATATCTTACTTGCTGCAAAATATGGACTCATTCTGAGACCTGTTCTCTTAGCAACCCAATCAATATCAACTTTCTTTGATATCTCATCAATTTTATCAGAGCCTCTCAAATCTTGCCAAACTATAGCATTGTGCCAAACCTTGCCTGAGATTGGATTCCAAGCTATTATTGTCTCTCTCTGATTGGTTATACCAATACAAGAAATATCAGCACCTTCTAAAGTACTTTTCTTCAATGTCTGAATTATACATTTGCATGAATTGTCCCATATTTCCCATGGATCATGTTCTACCCAACCTGGTTTTGGATATATCTGGTTATGTTCTAATTGATGTGAATTGACTATCTCACCTTTATCATTGAATATGATGAATCTTGTAGAAGTAGTTCCTTGATCTAGTGCTCCAATATATTGCATCATCTGCCCCCTGAAAATTGTTTCTTTAGATTATAAGACACCTTTATATCAAATGCAAAATGTTTTTTCCAGTTTCGCAATATCGTATCAAAACATGTAAATTAGTTACAAATATATCAATAAAGAACAATGTAACAAATAAAAATATAACAAGTTGTTATATATTAACTTTCAAAGAGTAAATAATTCAAAGTTTTTTTTAATGATGAATGTACACGAGAACATAAGGGATAAAAGTTCATTAAAGTTTTTCTAAGTTATTTTGTTTTATATATTCTTTGATATCTCTTATGGATCTTTCAAGATGTCGCCTGAGATAAATTTCAGATAGTTGCTTATCTTTAGCTTCAATTGCAAACAATATTCTCTCATGTTCTACAGCTCCTGTTTTAGATCCTATTGTATGATTGCTCTTATATTGATATGAAAACATAGCATCCTTCAAAATATCAATTATAGTTGATATCAGAGGATTGTTTGCTCCTTTTATAATCTGCAGATGAAAAGAGGCATCA
>JALNVT010000139.1 GCA_023231265.1 Sphaerochaetaceae bacterium | reverse complement strand
TGATGAGGGAACTGAATTAACAAATCAGATGATTGGGATGTTCAATTCCCATGTAACAGATCTCATCAGCAAACTGGATAATTCAAGATTGAAGGAACTTGAGGGTGCCATTGATACACTTGAAAGTATTTATAAAGAGCTCAATAAAAAATAATAGAAAGAAGATCTGCAGAACAGCTATCGGAGACAATAATCTTGATAAACATGACCAATCAATTTCTTGGTCTGATGAAAAATTGTTGAAAGAGCAAAAGATAAAACAGATATGAAGTTTTTAGCGAAAGACGAATTAGACTTATAATCAGTCACAAATTAGATACGGAGACATAAATGGATAAAACAAATGAATTGGGAACAAAATCAGTTGGAAAACTGCTGGCCCAATATTCAATTCCAAGCGTGATAGCGATGCTGGTAAATGCTATATATAACATAGTAGATAGAATATTCATAGGACAGTTTGCCGGAGAAGAGGCCCTTGCGGGACTTACAATTGCATTCCCTGTGATGATGATATTATTTGCCTTTGCTTCACTAATTGGAGCTGGTGGAGCAGCACTGCTCTCAATCAATCTTGGAAAGAAAGATATAAGAGAGACAAGTCATGTATTTGGAAACATGATGAGTGTTGGACTGATAATAACTGGATTGACTGTTGGCACAATATATTTCAACCTTGAAACAGTTCTGTCCATATTTGGTGCAAATGCAAGTGTTATGTCATTTGCCAGTGATTACATGAAGATAATACTTTATGGATTTATCTTCCAGATGATATCATTCAACCTCAGCAGTGCTGTAAGAGCTGAGAATCAACCAATACTATCAATGATATCTATGTTGGCATCTGCAATAACAAACATCATTCTAGATGCAATATTCATCGTTGCTTTGGGATGGGGAGTTAAAGGTGCAGCTCTTGCTACCATTTCAGGTCAGTTTGTCGGTTTGATGATTGTTCTGTCATTCTATCTACGTGGAAAAAGTGTCTTGAAGCTAAGATTAAGAGATTTCATTCCTGCTTGGAGAGTTTATTCAAAAATTATTGCCATTGGTTTTTCAACGTTCATCTCAACAATCGGTTCAAGCATTGCAATGAGCTTTTTGAACAGAGGACTTGTGAAATATGGTGGTACTGCAGCAATAACATCTATGGGAGCAATCAACAGTCTGTACACACTGTTTATAATGCCAATAATGGGTATACAGCAGGGAATGCAGCCAATCATTGGTTACAACCATGGTGCTAAATTGAGAAGCAGAGTTTATAAAACATTGAAACTTGGAATATTAATTGGAGTCATCTTCTCAACAGTTGTATTCATACTTCTTGAGATATTCCCAACTACTTTCATATCTATGTTCTTAGATCCAACTTCTTCAACAATTCCAATTGCTGTTACTGGTTTGAGAATTTATATGTTGATGTTGCCTCTTTTGAGCATCAATATGTTTGGCATAGCATTCTATCAATCAACTGCAAAAAGTGGTTCCGCTTTGATATTGGGTATGCTGAGACAGGTTATTCTGCTGATACCAATTGTCATGGTGATGCAGAACTTGTTTGGTTTGATTGGCGTTTGGGCATCTGTTCCGATCTCTGATTTCATATCCATCATGATAACTGTTATAGCTTTGGTTGTAAGTTATAGAAGGGAAAAATCAACCGGAATTGAACCTGCTGCAGAAACAGCACTTGCTTAGATAACACAATGAAAAGAGCTACCTAATCCGCAGTACATAACTGCAGTTCTCTGGTAGCTCTCTTCATGTCGATTCAATTTAGCAGGATATCTTAATATCCCCTCTCTCTCCAGATCTCTCTCAGTTTTAGAAGTCTCTCACCTGCTGCATGAAGGGTCTCTTCCTGCTTTGCATAGTGAAAACGAATGAGATGATTGATTGGCTCTCTGAAGAAACTTGAGCCTGGAACTGCAGCAACGCCCACTTCCTTGCACAGCCATTCACAGAATCTGTTATCATCATCTGCATTGAATTCGCTGATATCAACAAGCACATAATAAGCGCCCTGAGGCTTTGTATATTTGAGATCAATTTTATCAAGATATGAGGTAAATACATCTCTCTTTTTGGTGTAGACATTCTGGAGTTCTTTGTAATAAGAATCAGGCATCTTGAGTCCCACAACAGCTGCCTCCTGAAGAGGAGCAGCAGCTCCAACGGTCAGAAAGTCATGTACCTTTTTCACACTGTCTATCACCTTCTTATCCCCAAATACATAGCCCAATCTCCATCCTGTGATGGAATATGTCTTTGATAAAGAGTTGCATGTGATGGTTCTCTCTGCCATGTTTGGAAGAGATGCAAAAGATATATGCTTGTAAGGCTCATATATTATGTGCTCATAAACTTCATCTGTTATGATCCAAACATCAAATTCCTCTGCAAGAGATGCAATGTAATTCAATTCATCAAGAGTGAATACCTTACCTGTTGGATTGCTTGGATTGCATAGAATCAAGGCTTTAGGAGATTGTTCAAATGCAGAACGTAGCTCAGCTCTATCAAAAGAGAATGATGGAGGTGTGAGTGGCACATAAATTGGCTCAGCTCCGCTCAAGATAGCGTCCGCTCCATAGTTCTCATAAAAAGGAGAGAACACCACAACCTTGTCGCCAGGATTCACAACAGATAGCATTGATGCCATCATTGCTTCTGTTGAACCACATGTGACAACAAGATTCTTTTCAGGATCAACTTCCAATCCTGTAGATCTCTCTATTTTTTGAGCCAAAGCATCTCTGAAATTCTTTGCTCCCCATGTTATCGCATACTGATGAGGTCCCTGTGTTGCAGCTGAACTCAAAGCATCCTGCAGTTCCTGAGGTGGATCAAAATCAGGAAAACCTTGAGATAGATTTATAGATCCATATTGATTTGATATTCTGCTCATCTTACGTATGATTGACTCGCCAAAGTCTTTTGTTCTGTTACTTGTTTGTGGCATTTTTCTTCCTTATTTATTTTGACAGATTCTCAACTGTTTCTATTGCTTCATACAACAGAGCATTATCTACTGCAAATGGTAGCAAGCTCATTGTTTCTTTTGGTGCAATTGCTGCATCAATGACTTTATTCAAATCATCTCTGTTGCTTGCATCCACTCCAATATCAGATAGTTTCGTTGGTAACTCCAGAATCAAGAATTTATCATATAATTTTTTAAGTTCTATCTTATCACCAAGTAAAGCAGTCTGCACTAAAATTCCATAGGCAACCTTCAATCCATGAAGAACATGTTTTGAGCTTTCCAACTGAGACAGTCCATTGTGCATTGCATGTGCTGCAGCAACTCTGGTATATCTCTCTCCAAGGCCGCCAACCAGTCCACCTCCGGCTACAATTGCATCAACAACATTCAAGAAGGAATGGTTTATATTCTTCTCTTTCATAGCTTCAAAAGCAGAGGCACCTTCATTCAAAAGAACATCACCTATCTTCTTTGAAACAGACAGTCCTAAAGATGCTGTCAGAGGTAAATCTTCAACTCCCTGAGTCAATACATCAGCCTCATAATATTTAGCTATTGTATCAGCAACTCCTGCTTGAAGATATCTCTCAGGAGCTTCCAATATTATCTGAGGCTCAACCACAACCAAGAAAGCACCCTGTCGGAAAATCTCATAGTTGATTGCAGCACCCTCTTCTGTGTACCAAACAGAAAGAGGAGTCCATGCTGCACATGTTGCAGCTATGGTAGCAATTGATACAAAAGGTCTGTTGAGCTCTGCAGCTACAGCCTTTGCTATATCCAAAACTGTACCGCCACCAGCTCCTATTATAACAGGAGCATCTTTTGATTCACTCGATATCAAATCAACTATCTCATGGCTGCAGTGACCACTGACCAAATAGTTATGTTTGGCATCTTTGATGGACTTAGGCAGATACGGTTCAACTGCCTCCCCAGATTTCTTTCCATGTATGTAAACAGCACTCTCAAGTTCTTCCTTGCTGAAGAACTCCTCTATCTTCTTGATTGCTCCAGAGTGGCAGTAGTAATTTGCTGCTCCCGGTTGCACTCTTATCGATCTATCATTCATATCATCTCTCCAATTCTCATTTTTTTATCAGTGAACAAAACTCTCGGCAACTTTATCACCAATTATCTGGGCTATCTGAACTATCAAAACCAGCAGTACAACAGTCACCAACATGACTCCTGATTCATATCTGTAATACCCAAATTGAATGGCCAGATCTCCAATTCCGCCACCACCGACAATCCCAGCCATTGCAGAATATCCAATCAAACTTACAAGAGTTACTGTGATTGCTCTTACAATTGAAGCTCTGGCTTCCACAAAAAGAACATCACTTATTATGAGCTTTATAGAAGCTCCTGTTGCAACAGATGACTCGATGACTCCACTGTCGATATCTGAAAAAGCTCCCTCAACCAATCTTGCATGAAATGCAATTGCACAGAAAGATAATGGAACAGATGCTGCTATTGGGCCTATTGTTGTGCCTGTTATGAACTTGGTAAGAGGTATCAGAACAACCAACAAGATTATAAAAGGAATTGATCTTATTATGTTCACCACAGTGGCAGCTATTGCATTGACTGCTTTATTTTTAACAAGTAAATCGGTCTCACTTAAATAGAGAATTAGACCCAAAAGAGTTCCAAATACAAGAGCAGCAACCAAGGAGATGATCACCATCTCTATGGTCTCATAACTTGCTTTCCAAAGATATTGCTGTAAAATTTCTACTGTATTATTTTCCATTGTTATCTCTCTTTTCTATCAACTCAACCTTCGTTGTGTTGTCCTTCAAATACTCAATTGCTTTGAGTCTCTCACTCTCTTCACCAATTATTGATACCAGCAGTATTCCAAGAGGCTTTTTGTTGATGTATTCAATCTTACCACTGAGAATTGACAGGTCCACATCAAAAGTCTTTGAGAGATTTGAAATTATTGGATTGTAAGCTCCACCACCTGCATAGAGAATCTTAACAAGATGAGACTCTTCAGATAATTCAAGTTCTTCTGGTATCTCGATATCCAAGACAGTTGAAACAAGAGCTTCTGATACATGGCTTGTTGGATTGCTGAACAATGAATAGGTGCTGTTGATTTCAACTATCTTTCCACTGTCCATGACAGCTATTCGATTGAACAGTTTCTTGGCAACCTCCATCTGGTGAGTGATGAAGACTATTGTGATCTTCAATTTCTTGTTGATGTCATTTAGAAGGCTCACTATTTCATCTGTAGTTTTTGGATCCAAAGCACTGGTTGCCTCATCACATATCAGAAGTTCAGGATTGTTTGCAAGAGCTCTTGCTATAGCCACTCTCTGCTTCTGGCCACCTGACAATTTTGATGGATATGATTTAAGTTTGTCACTCAAACCAACCAGATTCAGAAGTTCAACGACTCTTGAGTGTATATCAGATTTGGGATAGCCTGCTGCTTTCAAATTGAAAGCAACATTGTCTTCAACACTGAGACCGCTTATCAAATTGAAATGTTGGAATATCATTCCAATTCTCAATCGCAACTTACGAAGTTCATCACCTCTGTAGTCTGTTATGTTCTGTCCATCTATCAAGACCTTTCCATCAGTTGGTTTCTGCAGAAGATTGACCACTCTGGCTAATGTACTTTTTCCGGCACCACTTGATCCAACTATTCCAAAGATCTCACCTCTATCCACTTTAAGAGATACATCAGAAACAGCTACAAGAGGATTTCCTTCTGCACTCTTGAAGGTGACATTTATATTCTGCAGTTCAATGATTGGATTGTTCAATATATCTTGATTCATAATTATTTGTTCTCACCGTATTTATCAATCCACCACTGTGGTCTATCAAATGTATTGAAGATGTTGTCTGTATCGGTAATTGCATCGAAGAACTGGGATGATTCGACTGCCTCTTTCAGAACCTGTCCTAAAGCTGAATCAACATCCGCTGTTCTTACAGCCACCACATTCTTGTAGCCCTCTGCAAGTTTTTCAATTGCAAGAGCTTTGTTGTAATCAAGGCCAGCTGCAATTGCATAGTTACCAGGAACAATACCAATTTCAACACTATCAAGAGATCTGACAATCTGTGCTCCATCGAGAGTTTTAAAAACAAGGTTTTTAGGATTATCTTTGATGTCCAGAAGAGATACCTTTGTTGGATCTATGTTGTCTTTCAAAGTTATGATGTCATATCGAGCCAATATTCCAAGAGACCTTGCAAGGTTTGTTGCATCACTTGCAAGCGCCACCTGATCGTTATCCTGAAGTTGATCTAAAGATGTATACTTGTTGCTGAACACTCCAGCACCAGCTGTTGGAACTGCAATCAATGAAGATAGATCTAAGTTATTTGCTTTGCTGAATGCATTCAAATAAATTGTGTGCTGCATCAAGTTCGCCTCAATCTCTCCATTGTTAAGTGCTTGATCTGGTTGAACCCAATCTGAAAATTGAACAACAGATACGCTGTAACCCTTGCTCTCTAGATAAGGAGCAATAGCAACCTTGACCATGTCTCCATAAGGTCCAGGGCTGACTCCAATTCTGATGTCTTTCGAATCTTCTGTACTGACTTCTTTGTTGCCACCTGCAAATGCAAATGAGCCGATGCTGAGTAATAATGCGCCTAAAACTAGGACTTTTGTTAATTTGTTCATGATGATTTCTCTATTTTAATTGTTTATGTTGAAAGAATATCCATGACGGCAATATGAAAAATGTTGCTGTCTTGTGATATGTAAGATATAAAAAATATATGTAGTGGGTGGATGTAAAAATATTATGCGCGCTAGCGCATCATCATCATTGAAGAAATCATTGCAGAAGAAGCTTTAAGAATGTTGTTGTTTTTAGTGATATCAAAAGTAAACATGTGCCTCTCCTTTGGGAAGTATCCCGTTGATTTATGAAATCTATACTTACCCAATTCAAAAAAAGAGTCAACATGAAATCAGCATTTTTTTTCACTCATCACGTCAAATCATGTTTGAAATCAATCTGTAAAAAACACTATTTTGAAGAGGCATGAGATGGAATACTTGAAGTTCTTTTGAAGATAT
>JALNVT010000138.1 GCA_023231265.1 Sphaerochaetaceae bacterium | reverse complement strand
TGTTATTGGACCTGCAGAACAAGGACACAGCATTCAAGGAATGAGTGATCTTCCAATTTTCAACAGCAAACCAACATTTACTGAAGAAGAATGGACACTGTTCACTGAAGGTTTGAACAAACTAGGTAAGATCGCCTATGAAAGAGGATTCAAACTTTGTTATCACCATCATATGGGAACAGGTTGCCAGACAATCGCTGAAACAAAAAGAATGTTAGATGCAACAGATCCTAAATATGTATATCTCACTTTTGATTCAGGTCACTTTACTTTCTCCGGTGAAGATCCTGTTGAAGCTCTTAAATTATTTATAGACAGAGTCGGACATGTTCATTTGAAAGATGTGAGACCTGATGTTCTTAAAAAAGTACATGAAGAGAAGATGAGCTTCCTTGATGCAGTAAGAGCTGGTGCATTTACAGTTCCTGGTGATGGATGTATTGATTTCCCTTCAATCTTTAAAATTTTAGAAGATCATGATTATGAAGGATGGATGGTTGTAGAAGCAGAACAAGATCCTGCAAAAGCAAACCCTTTAGAATATGCAATTAAAGCTAGAGCTTATATTGCTGAATATGCAGGACTATAGGAGGCCCTTATGAAAGAAAAATTAAGAATTGGTATTATTGGTTGTGGTAGAATTGGTAGAGTTCATGCAGAGAGCATCAGAACTCGTGTTCAAGGTGCTGAAGTTATAGCACTAGCAGATCCAATGATGAATGACGAGATGAAAAGCTGGTGTGAAGGCATGGGCATACAGAGAACTACAGCAGATCCTCAAGACATAATCGATGCAAAAGATATTGATGCTGTTTTGATCTGCTCACCAACTCCAACACACTCTCCTTTAATCAAGGCAGCAGCACTTGTTGGTAAAGATATCTTCTGTGAGAAACCTATTGATACTGATTTGAATAGAATCAACGAAACAATGGATGTAGTTAGAGAGAGTGGTGTTAAATTCCAGATTGGTTTCAACAGACGTTTTGACCACAACCACATGGCAGTCAGAGAAGCAGTTACAACTGGTAAAATTGGTAAGGTTCATGTAGTTAAAGTAACATCTCGTGATCCAGAACCACCATCACCAGCATATGTAGCAATTTCAGGCGGAATCTTCTTAGACATGATGATTCATGACTTTGATATGGTTCGCTACCTTTCAAACCAGGAAGTTGTTGAAGTAAATGCAATTGGTGCTGTTTTGGTTGATCCAGAAATCGGTAAAGCAGGCGATGTTGATACAGCTATTGTTACACTCAAAATGAGTGATGGCACATTAGCAGTTATTGATAACTCAAGACAGGCTGTTTATGGCTATGACCAGAGAACAGAAGTATTTGGTGAAAAAGGCTGTGCAAACGTTGAAAACGATACAAAATCATTGGTAAAAATCAGCACAAAAGATGGTGTTGATGGTGAGAAACCTCTTTTCTTCTTCTTAGACAGATATATGGATTCATACGGCCTTGAGATAAGTGATTTTGTAGATTCAATTATCAATGACACTCCAACATTGTGTGGTATTGATGATGCAATTAGACCAGTAGAAATCGCACTTGCTGCAACTAAATCCCTAAAAGAAGGAAGAGCTGTAACAATCAAAGAGATAGCAAACATGTAAATGTGAGGTAAGTGATGGGTATTATTACAATTTCGAGAAAGACAGGTAGCTTAGGTACTTTAGTTGGACAGACTGTAGCCAAAAAATTAGGCATGAAATGTGTTGGTAAAGATTTTATCGCAGATATCATGAATGAATATGGCTTTTCAAAGTTCAACGAGATATACAGTGCTACTCCTAGCATTTGGGACACTTATGATGAGCTAAGAGTTAACACTCTTAACTTCATGGTAAAGACCATTGAGGCAATTGGGGCTCATGGTGATATTGTTCTTGTTGGTCGTGGTGGTTTTGAAATATTTGAAGATTTCAGTGATGTTTTGAATGTTAGAACCAACGCACCTCTTGAGGTCAGAGTCAAGAGAAAGCAGGAGCAAAATGGTATAAGTGAGAGCGAAGCAATCAAGAGAGTTAAAGCTCATGATAAAGCCCGCAAGGCTTTTCTGAAATCTGAACTTCGACATGGTTATAATAATACTCAGAACTTCGATTTAGTAATCAACACAGGAATAGTGGATGTAGAGAGCGCTAGCGATGTAATTGCAAATGCATACAAGAATCTGATGGAGAGAGGGCGCAACAGCACCTCAAAATCTCTTGAAGATTTGAAAATAGATCCAGTATTACAAAAATTAATAGACGATAAAATAAAAGAACTGTAGAGGAGTCATAAAATGAAAAAGATTAAAGTTGGTGTAGCAGGATACGGAACAATTGGTCAAAGATTGGCTGATGGTGTAGCACTTCAAGGTGATATGGAATTAGTTGGGGTTGCAGATGTAGCACCTACACTTCCAGTTCAAGCTCTATTTGAGAGTGGAATGCCTTATGATTTATATACAGCAATGCCTGAAAAAATAAATCTTTTGACAGACAAAGGAATTCCTGTATCAGGTTCTCTAGAAGACCTAGTTCAGAAAGTAGATATCATGTTTGATGCAACCAATGCAGGTATTGGTGCTGTAAACAAGAAATTATATGAAAAATATAACAAAAAAGCAATTTTCCAAGGTGGAGAAAAGAATGATGTAGCTGATATCTTCTTCCACGGTTATGCAAACTATGAAAAAGGTATCGGAGCTAATTTCTTGAAATTAACTTCATGTAACACAACAGGTTTGATTCGTGCAATTGATGCAATTGATAGAGAAGTTGGTGTTGTTAAAACAGCAATTACAATTATCAGAAGAGTTGCAGATCCTGGTGATTATCATCGTGGACTTACAAACGCTCTTCAAGTTGAACCAGCACCAAGTCATCAAGCTTTGGATTTGATGACAATCATGCCACATATTGAAGCTACTGGTATCTTGGTTCACACACCTGTAACACATGGTCACATCATCACAGCTCTTGTAACTCCAAAAGAAGACATCAGCAAAGAAGAACTGTTGGACTTATTCGAAAAACACCCAAGAATTCGTGTTGTTAGAATTGCAGATGGTTTCTTAGGCAATGCTTCTATGTTCAAGTATGCAAGAGATCTTGGTCACAAAAGAGGTGACATGTATGAAATCGCTGTTTGGGAAGAATCAATTGTAAAGAGTGGTAGAGATATCATGTTTGCAATCAACATTCCACAAGAAGCAGTAGTTATCCCTGAAAACATTGATGCTATAAGAGCAGCTATGAAGATGCAGATGACTGGTGCTGAAGGTACAGCTGAAACAAATAAATATTTAGGAATGAAATAATGGGATCTTTAGGTTTTACTCAAATGAGCGATATGGATGTTCGAAATAAAAGAGTCCTTCTTCGTGTTGATATTAACTCTCCACTTGATGTGGAGACTCATAAAATCATCAATGAAAATCGACTCGATAAAACTGTTCCAACCATTCAATATCTTGTAGAAAATAAAGCCATGGTGGGCATCATTGCCCATCAGGGCGATACCCTTGATTATCAAAATCTAATTTCAATGGAAGAACATGCTAAAAAGCTAAGTGAAAAATTGAAAATGGATGTTGAATATATTGATGATGTCTGTGGACCAGCTGCCACTGCTAAAATTGACAGTCTAAAAGGTGGAGAGGTTGTCTTACTTGGAAATCTTAGATATCTAAGTGAGGAAATTTCAACATTTGAAAATTCTGTAAAATTGAAAGCAGAGGATATGCTAGATACTTATCTAGTTAGAAGTTTAGCACCACATTTTGACCTATATATAAATGATGCATTCTCAGCAGCTCACAGAAATGCTCCAAGCATGGTTGCTTTTCAGCAACTTCTTCCAAGTGCTGCAGGACCTCTTTTCTTCAATGAAGTATCCACTCTTGAAAAGATCATGAACAATCCTTCTCATCCATCTACATTTGTACTTGGTGGAGCAAAGATTTCAGATGCTTTTGGAATGATGGAAAGTGTTCTTTCAAATAAAAGTGCTGATCATATCTTAACTTGTGGAGTTACTGGTGAAGTATTTCGTATTGCAAGCGGTATGAGTCTTGGTTCTCTAATTGATGGATTCCTGCAGAGCAAGGGTCTTATGGGTTTTGTAAAACAAGCTAAGGAACTTCTTTTGAAATTCCCTGGTAAGATTGAAATGCCTGTGGACTTGGCTTACGACAAGGATGGATCTAGAGCTGAAGTGGTTCTTGATGATTGTGTACCTGATTTGATGTTCATGGATATTGGATCAAAGACCATTGAAAAGTATTCAAAGATCATAGGTGAAAGCGGAACAATTTTTGTTAATGGTCCAGCTGGCGTTTATGAAAATCCAATATTTGAAAATGGAACAAAATCTCTTTGGAAGGCAATGGAGATGGCTGACGGATTTACATGCATTGGCGGTGGAGATTCTGTAACAGCAGCTACCAAATTCACAGATTTGAAGAAGATGAACTATGTCTGCACCGCAGGTGGAGCAATGGTCAGATTCTTATCTGGAGTTGAACTTCCTTTGATAAAGGCTATGAGAGGCGCAAAGCGTCAGATCAATTAGTAATAATTGATGCAATTATATTGAGAGGAGAGTTTTCTCCTCTCAGAGGTGTTTGCTATGTTAGGATCAAATATACCGGTTAATTATTTATATGATAATGAAGTAAAGTCTATCTCTCTACCATCTGGATCTAAAATAATTGATCCCAACAATGTTAAGAAAAGAGACGCAAAAGAAATTATTGATAGAGCTCTTAAAACTCCACTGAAAAGTGATGGTCTTGAGAAGTTCTTGAATGATAACAAGAAGATTTTGCTCATAGTCAATGATGGAACAAGACCAACTCCAACTGCACAAGTTCTGGAGGGAATCGAGAGTCTTCTAAAAAACAATGAAGTTACAATAATTGTAGCTACAGGTTGCCACAGAGGTGCGAATGATGTTGAACTTCATTCCATTCTTGGCAAGACATATGATACTTTCAAAGACAATGTTGTAAGTCATGATGCAAAAGATCAATCAAGACTTCAGTATCTTGGAACAAGTAGAAATGGAACAAAACTTGAGATAAACAAAGCTGCTATAGAAAACGATGGTATCTTGATTATTGGCTCTGTTGAACCTCATTATTTTGCAGGTTATACAGGCGGAAGAAAGGCTATTATGCCTGGAATCGCAAGTTATAAATCAATTGAGATGAATCATCATCTAGCTTTGAGTGAGGATGCAAGAGCTCTTGAACTTGAAAAGAATCCTGTTCATCAGGATATGGTTGATACACTTTCTTTATTGAAAGACAGTCATATTTTCTCAATACAGTGTGTTATGGACAGTGACCATAATATTTATGAAGTTCAATGTGGTGATATCATAGAGAGCTTTGACAGTGCTATAGAAGCAGCAGATGAAGTTTTCACAGTGAATGTTGAAAAAAAATATGATGTTGTTATATCAGTTGCAAAGCATCCAATGGATATTGACCTATATCAGAGTCAGAAGGCCATGGACAATTCCAAGGGCATTCTCAAAGAAAATGGTATTTTAATTTTGGTTGCAGCCTGTCATGAAGGAAAGGGTCCAGAGACTTTTTACAATCTGATAGCTTCATCCTCTTCTCCAGTGAATGCAATCAACAGAATCAATCACTCATACAAGCTTGGATATCATAAAGCAGCTAAGATGGCTGAGATGATGCGTCATTTCAGTGTGTATGCAGTAAGTGAGCTCAGTGAGAGTGTTTTGAAGAACATCTTCATGTCAAAGTTTGACACTTTGGAAGATGCTTTGAGTGAAGCCTTACGCATCAAGGGTGAGAATTCTGATGTTGCTATCATAAGAGATGGTTGTGTTACTGTCCCTGTTGTTAGAAAATAATTCATCAAACAAACTTAGAATTGCAATTATTTATTGAATAATAAATGTGGTAAAATATTGAAAATATGGACGATGGTATTACCCACTGTTGTCCATATTTTTTTAAGCTGGAATGATTGTTAATCTTATAAAGATAAAAAGAGAGAACAGAGCTGTTGATCATTGAAATTAAATGCTCTCAATATTCAAGTCATTGAATTTTTTATATCAAAATCTGTAAGTTACATAAGCATTGGCAGTGGTTATCTCTCCAGTGCAGTCATGATTTATGAAGTTAAAATCATCTTCATAGTAAAAGACAAAGAAATCAAAACCGTAAGTTCCAGCTAGGTTGAATGATAGCTGCTCTGTTATGTGAAATTGAACTCCATAATCAAATATATATCCGACGGATAGACGCCCCATGCGGTTTGACTGCAATGGGGTGGATGTTACCTCATCAAACATATTATAAACTCCGCTTCTGAAACCTGCTCCCAGGAAAACATCTAGAAGAGGAATGAGTGTTATGTACTTTCTCACTCCAACTGCCAAGCTCATTGCTGTTATATTTAAATTGGTTCTACCAAAGAAATTCTCCTCTACGAGTGTCAGATCATCATATCCAAGCATGTAGCTATGAGTGGCTGTTGCTGTGGATGTCAATAAAAGATCCGCATTAATAAAGTTTGTGATGCTTGCATTCTTTTCAAATGAGTTTTCATAGGACACAGAAAGCATTGTTCCATTAATTTCTTTGGTGTAATCATAAACTCCAGCTAAGTACTTGTAATTGGCATATTTTACCCCAAAGCCCAGATCTTTTCTTGTTGCAGCAAATATAGAAGATTAGATGCAGACAATCAAAAAAAATACAATTCCTTTTTTCATAATTTTTCCTTTCATTAAGATATTATACTTATATATATTAATAAGTAACCTAATATGTATAACCTTTTTATTACACATTGATTTCATAATTTAAAAAAATGATATATTTAATTCCTTATAAGTTATATTCTTACAGAAAAAATAGGGTAATTCAGGAATCCTTATGTTCTGCTGTAATAATAGTTAAATAGTTCATAAATATTTCAAGCATCTGTCTTTTTCCAAATTGTTGAGTGACCTCTTATATGTTCATCGTGTTTTTGAACAATAGGATGACATCTATATTGTAAATCATTGAGAGCATGA
>JALNVT010000137.1 GCA_023231265.1 Sphaerochaetaceae bacterium | reverse complement strand
ATAAGTATGGGACAGATATTCTGTTTCTTGATGATATTAGCTGGTGTGGCTCTGTCTTTGGTTATGAAGAACTACAGTAAAAAAGTAACAGTACAAGTTAAAAAGAAAAGTAATAAAAAATAAAATATAGGAGCAATATATAATGACAGTAGATGAAAAGGTAGCAGCACTGAGAGCTATAATTGAAAGAGAGGGCCTTGATGCATTTTTAATCAATGGAACAGATCCTCATAACAGTGAATATGTCTGTCCAAGATGGGAAACACGAGAGTATATCTCAGGATTCACAGGCTCAGCTGGTACAGTGCTGATTACAAAAGATAAGGCAATATTGTGGGTGGACTCACGTTATCACATTCAAGGAGAGAAGCAGACCGAAGGTACATGCTTCTCAATTATTAAAGAAGGAATAAATAACAATCCATCTCCTGTAGAATATATTGCTAAAGAATTGAAAGAGGGTACAAAATTAGGTATCTCAGCAGACACTCTTATGATTGGTGCAAAAAAATCAATGGAAAAGAAATGTCCAAATGTTGAGATAGTTCCTACAGATGATTTCTTGAATGAGATATGGAAAGACCGTCCTGCAATACCTTGCAAAGATGTAGTTCAGATGGGTGTTGATCTAACAGGTTTCTCCCGTGGTCAGAAATTGAACATGGTGAGAATTTACCTTGGTCAGGAGAAAGCTAATTACCAATTCATTGGTTCTCTAGATGATATTGCTTGGATTCTTTCCTTACGTGGAGATGATGTTCAATACAACTCCCTGTTCATGGCTTATTTATTCATCACAGGAGAGAAGGCTTATCTATTCACAGATAAGAATAGATTCAGCAAGGAACTTTTTGAAGAGGTTTCAAAAGACGTTGAGATCTTGCCTTATGAAGATGCAGCTGCAGTCATCCCTACTTTAGTTAAGAAGGGCGAGAGAGTTCTTATCAATGAAGACAAGGTAAACACATTGTTCATCGATTCATTTAAAGATTTAGAGATCAAAAATGAAATTGAGGTTTCAACTCTATTGAAGGCTTCCAAGAATGAAGTTGAATTGGAAGGTGAGAGAAGAGCTCATTTACTTGATGGTGTTGCAATGGTCAACTTCCTATCAAATATAAATTTTGATGATCCAAAGATGGATGAATTTGAAATTACTGAACTACTTGAAAAACAGAGAAGACGTTCTAAAGAACTCATTCAGTTATCATTCAATACAATTGCAGGATTTGCAGATAATGGCGCAGTAGTTCACTATGCTGTATCAAAAGACTCAGCAAAGACTGTTTCAGGCTCTGGTTTGATGGTTCTGGACAGTGGAGGTTGTTATGAAAGTGGTACAACTGATATAACAAGAACTCTGCTATTTGGTGAGGCTACAGAAGAACAGAAGAGAGATTATACTTTGGTTCTTAAAGGTCATATTGCTCTTGCAAGTCAAAGATTCCCAGAACATACAAAAGGCTATCAATTGGATATATTGGCTAAACAGTACATGTGGCAATATGGTATGACTTTCTATCATGGAACAGGTCATGGTGTTGGTCACAGACTCTGTGTTCATGAAGGACCACAGAGAATTTCAGCTGCAGCTATTGAACAGGATCTTAAGAATGGTATGGTACTCAGCGATGAACCTGGACTATACAAAGAAGGTCGTCATGGCATCAGAATTGAGAATTTGATTGCAGTCAGAGATTTCCAAAAAACTGAATTTGGTCGTTTCTTTGAGTTTGAAGTTTTGACATTGTGTCCATATGAAAAGAAGTTGATTGATACTTCTTTATTGAGTGATGATGAATTGCAGTTCATCAATTCTTACCACAGTTGGGTCTATGAAGAATTGAAAGATTTGGTAGATGATGATGCAAAAGATTATCTTAAGAATGCAACATCAGCTTTGACAAAGTAGACAGTAGTTTAAATAAATAAATTTATATATAATACGATAAATAGAATCAATCATAAGGAGCATATACATATGGTAGAAGCATTAAAGAAAAATGGAAAACTTTCTAGAAAAGGTCCAGTTGTTCTTGTAATCATGGATGGTGTTGGTATTGGTAAATATAAAGAAGGTGATGCAGTACAAGCTGCTCAGCTCGATAATTTAGATAGCCTTTCAGCAACTTACCCTCATACAGAATTAAAAGCACATGGTGTTGCTGTTGGTCTTCCTACAGATGACGACATGGGTAACAGTGAAGTTGGTCACAATGCAATGGGTTGTGGTCGTGTTTTCGCACAGGGTGCAAAACTTGTAGCTAACTCAATCAAATCAAAAGAGATGTTCAATGGTGAGACTTGGAAGAAATTAACAAACAATGTTGTTGATAAAGATAGTACATTGCATTTCATCGGTCTTTTGAGTGATGGTAATGTTCACTCTCATGTTGATACTTTGAAGGCTATGATCGTTCAAGCTAAGGCTGATGGTGTTAAAAAAGTTAGAGTTCACGCTTTACTTGATGGTAGAGATGTTGGTGAGATGAGTGCTTTGGAATATTTTGATCCTTTTGCTGAATTCTTAAAAGAACTTTCAACTGATGATTTTGATGCTAAAATCGCTTCAGGCGGTGGTCGTATGCAGATCACTATGGACCGTTACGATGCTAACTGGGATATGGTAAAGAAAGGTTGGGAAACACATGTTTTAGGTGAAGCTAGAAAGTTTGATTCTGCACATGATGCAATTGTTAAATTACGTGAAGAAACAGGAGCAATCGACCAAGATCTACCTCCTTTCGTAATTGCAGAAGATGGCAAACCTGTTGGAACCATTGAAGATGGTGACAGTGTAATTCTATTCAACTTCCGTGGTGATAGAGCTCTTGAAATTACAAAAGCTTTTGAAGCAGAAGAGTTGACTGAGTTCGATAGAAAACGTCGTCCAGATGTAGAGTATGCAGGTATGATGGAATATGATGGTGATCTACATTTACCAGCACAGTTCTTAGTAACTCCTCCTAAAATTGATAGAACTTTAGGTGAGTACTTGGTGGCTTCAAAAGTTAAGACATTCTCAATTTCCGAAACTCAAAAATTCGGTCACGTTACATATTTCTTCAATGGTAACAAAACTGGTTACTTTGATCATGGTTATGAACAGTATGTTGAGGTTCCTTCTGATATCGTTCCTTTTGAACAGAGACCTTGGATGAAGTGTGCAGAGATTGCTGATAAAGTAATTGAAGCTGTTGCTGAAGACAAATGGGATTTCATCAAATTGAACTTCCCTAATGGTGATATGGTTGGACACACAGGTATATTTGAAGCTGTTGTTTGTTCAATGGAAGCTATGGACCTACAACTTGGTCGTATCAGAAAGGCTGTTGAAGCAGCTGGTGGTGTTATGATTTTGGTTGCTGACCATGGTAATGCTGATGATATGTTTGAACATGATAAGAAGACTGGTGAAGTGAAGAGAAAAGCTGATGGTTCTCCAAAAGCTAAGACATCACACTCTTTGAACCCTGTACCTTGTATCATTGCTGATCCAACTTACAATGGTGAATATGATAAGACTTTAGTTGAAGGTCTTGGAATCAGTTCAATTCCTGCAACTGTCATGAACTTCTTGGGCTTCGTTCCACCAGAAGATTATGATCAGTCAATCATCACTTTAAAATAATACTGAAGCTGCTTGCAGCACATGAACAACTGGCTTTGAAATATCTACTAGCGAGGTATATCGGAGCCAGTTTCTTTTTTCTATGAGAAATGATGTAATTTTACATGTACACAAATAAAGGTCCTCAGGGCCCCTTTATTCTTCATAAAACATTGATTAGATTGTGTAGGATTTTATGTTTATCACATACATTATGATTGATGAAATAAGAAGTACAATTGCTATGAATATAATTGTGAGAGGAAGAGTGTAATAATTTCTTAGAATTGTTGCTGATAATATCATGATTCCAAAAGCTATGATTCTTACAAGGTTGTGGAAAGACCTGTCTTTCCAATAACTTGGAGTGTAAGATATTATTGCCAGCAGAGATATGATTATAAGCAAGGTTATGAATTCATTTGAAGGAACTATTGGATAGAAGTACTCAGCAGCAGTTGGAGATGGTATTTCCTGAAAGTTCACAATGAAGGCTGAAAGAACAAGCATGAATGCCGTGTTTATCTTATATTTTGTTGATCCAACCTCATTGCTGTATATTCCTCCAAGAAGAAATAGAAGCATTGAAGACAGACTGCAGAACAGATGAATCTTTCCTACAATCAGAGGGGATATTATGTTCAAAGTTATCTGCTGTGATGATAGTGCCAATATTATTATTCCATCAAAAGATAGAAGCAAGAGGTTGAGATGTAGGAGTTTGTTATCTATCTCCTTATTCATTTCTGGAAGTTGATACAGCTGATAGGACATCAGTGCATAGAAGATCTCTTGAATCAATATCGGAAGGTAAATGAACATGTTTTTATAGAGTGCATTTCCTGAATTGTAACTTATGCTGAAGGCATATATTGCAAGACCTCCAAATAAAAGAGAGATTATGAATTGAGTGAATAAAAGTAGATATTTAGAATTTTTGTTTTTCATGTTGTTCCTATATCGAAAAACAAGGACATGCCGCAGCAAATCCTTGTTCTGGTTTCTTGAATAGATTGTGTATTAAAGAATGTCTGCATAAGGGACAGTCACTTCTGTTTCTATCCAATAGCCTGATGCTGTTGTACAGAGAGTGCTGATGTAACTGTCGAGAAGAGTTCCAAGACCACACAGTAAAGGAAGAAGTCCCACAAGACTCATCTCTGCATTTGCTAAATCAATTCCAACTATCTTCATTGTGAAGTAAGTTATGAAGAACACACCATATCCATTAAATACACTGCTTATCAAAGAGACAAAGAATGAACAGAGAATTACAAACATAATTATTTTTATCTCTGGTAGAGCTCCTGTTGCTGCGTAGATCAATGAAAGAATTGTGAAGGTTGAGATCATTGCAGATCCACCTTTAGCAAACATTGAAGTAACAGGAATGGTTGTTGAGACAACTCTCTTTTGAACACCGCAGTTCTTTCTTGTTAAGGAATATAGCATTGGGGTTGAGAAAAGTATTGTTCCGCTGAACATTGCTGCAAGCTGTGCACCAAGAGTTCTGTAGAAGATCTTGTAAGGATTGCTTTTGAAGCTTGTCACTATTCCGTAGAACAGAGGAAGTATTCCAAATAGGGCAATGCTAACAAGAGCTATCAATGAGAACAGGAATCTTGGAGCTACAAATATTGAAGCATCACTCTGCAATTGCATGAAGAATGAAGCTGAGATTATATAAACAAATGCGAATCCATAAATTGCAAAAGCACTGCTCATTCTATACATAACTTCACTGAATGAATTCATTGTTACATAAGCAGGTCTTATGATATCGGAATTGGGTTTCAAGAAATATCCTAAGATGAATGAGATGAAAACAATTGGGAAGATCATACCCTGTGTCGATGACAGAGTGTAGAATGGATTTATTGGGTTCAATGCATCTTTTGTGTATTGAATCAGAGTGTTTACGTATGTGATAACTGCACTTGTTCCAGCACCAGCTGAAGAACTTGCAGGGAAAGCAGTAGGAATTATTGCAAAGAACAAGCTTCCTAAGATGGTTAAGATTAGAGTTGGTAAAATTGACCAGATTATAGCAGAGCTTGCTACTCTACCTCCTATTTTGTCCTTTCGAAGCGAAGCCACGCCAGAAGCAAAAGTAAAGAAAACGATAGGGAACAAAACAAAACCACCAAACTGTATTAAAACGTTTGATGCCGTTTGCATGAAGGTCCCATAAGCGGGAAATTGACCTAATAATAGTGTTGTAGATAGTCCCATTAGGGTTGCTACTAAATAAATAATCCAAGTTTTCATATATTTACATTACCTCATGATTGCATAGTAGTCAATGAAAGTTTATTTTAAATGTACTTACCAGATACAAATAGGTGAATTTTCACTGCAATAATAGAGGTCAAAATAACAATTGTATTTTGAACCTCCATTATTTTAGAGCTCTATATTGAATTATATTTAAGGAAATTATCAAGTTGGTATTCAGAAATTGTTTCTTTTTTTAGTAAGGTTGAAACATATTTATCAATATCAATTTTTTTGTTTCCAAATAACTTAAGAGAGAGAGCTGTCAATATTATCAACTCCTGCATAGATTCTTTCTTATAGTAGGTGACACCTTTATATTCGTTGCAAAGAATGTAATCTCTTATCTCTTGATTTTCAAAGATCTTGTTGAAGCTCTCTGGTTTTTCATCTTCTATGAGAACATGAGAACCAAGAACTATTGAAGCTCCTTGAATTGTATGCACTGCATTTCCACCTGTTATTCCTCTGTCTTTCAGTTGAATGGCATAGAAATAAGGAACCAATAGAGTCTCTTCCATTTCATTCAGTTGTTTGATAGTGAAACCTTTCCTTGCAAATGGAATCAAGAACATTATGCTTGATACGATAATATCTAGTTCATCCATAACAAGAGCAGTATTTTTCAAAAGATTGCTCTCTTTGAAGATCTCTGTAAATTTAGAGAACTCTGCAAGTAACTCTGTTGGTTCAATTATTTTGATATCACCAATTTGGTTTCTTGTATAATCAGTAACTTCATTCATTGCGTAAGATAGAGTTGCATAACACTGAGATATCTCAAGAATTACTTTTCTGACTTCTTTTGTATCGCATTTGCCTTTCATGATGTCAGATAAACTTTTGATGAATTCCGGTGTACTCAAGCATCCAAGTCTGTTGAAAATAGGTTGCAATCTTAAAGACTTGATCTCTGTATCAAGGTCTTCAACGCCCTTTCCTTTCAATTTATCGAATAGAGCATAATAGGTTCCATCTATATCTGTTATTTCTTGTATGTTCCAATATATTTTTGTCTCAAATCCATTTAAAGTGACCTTAAATCCATTGTTGATGATGCAATCGGAAGGAAGTAGGTATGTGAGGCCATTGTTGAAGTCTTTATAAATTACAAATTTATCTGGACCACCAACCAATTTAAGACTACTTGCGATGCATGTTGTTTCAAGCTCGCCCTTAGCTTT
>JALNVT010000136.1 GCA_023231265.1 Sphaerochaetaceae bacterium | reverse complement strand
TGGTATCTACAAAGATGGCATGAGTGCTGTATTGACTTCAATGGTTAAGGTTGTAGAAAATTCTTCAATCGATGCTTTAACAAGAGTTGAAAACGGTACATTTGAAGGTGGCGAAGTTGTAATGAGCATGAAAGATGGTGGTGTAAACTATTCTGATGCTAACCCTGAAATTACTGAAGCAGCTATCTCAAAAGCTGAAGCAGCTAAAAAAGCAATCATCAATGGTGATGTAACAGTTTATGGTACTTACAAAGCTGCATTAGCAGCAGGTGTTGTTCCTACAGGACTAAGTGCACTTGATGACTAAAAGTTAATAATTCTTTATTAGCGAAGGACTAGTCCACATATATCTACGGTATACGTGGACTAGTTTAATTTATAGAGCAATGAAATTTTTATTTCGAGCTTTGTTACAAAAAAAGTACTACAACTTTTTTTATAATAAGGCTCTAGTATAGGGAGGCTAATGTGAGTGATTACGCAATTGAAATGCTAAATATTACAAAAACATTTCCGGGCATTATAGCAAATGACGATGTTACCTTAAGAGTGGAAAAGAATGAAGTACACGCCCTTCTTGGTGAGAATGGTGCTGGAAAATCAACACTTATGTCTATTCTGTTCGGTGCATACGAAGCTGATAATGGCATTATTAAGATTAATGGAAAAGAAGTTTCCATTAAAAATCCAAATGTAGCTACCGATATTGGTATTGGTATGGTACACCAACACTTCAAACTGGTTCACAACTACACTGTTACAGAAAATATTGTTTTGGGAAGAGAACCAAGAACAAGATTTCACACACTGAACTTAGGTATAGCAGAAAAAAAGGTTCAAGAACTCAGTGATAAATATGGTCTTAAGGTAGATCCAAAATCTAAGATAGACGATATTTCAGTTGGCCAGCAGCAGAGAGTAGAGATTCTAAAGACATTATATTCTGATTCTCAAATTATTATTTTTGATGAACCCACAGCTGTATTGACTCCACAAGAAATTGATGAACTTATGATCATCATCAAAAAACTCCAAGCTGAAGGCAAAACTATAATACTAATCACACACAAGCTTAAAGAAATCAAAACAGTATGTGATAAATGTAGTGTTCTTCGTCGTGGTAAGTACATTGGTACAGTTAATGTTGCTGATGTATCTGAAAACGAATTGGCTTCCATGATGGTTGGTCGTGCTGTTAAATTTGAAATTACAAAGAACCCTCCAAAAATTGGTAAGGTCATGCTTGATGTTCAGAATATAACAGTTAAAGATCACAATGGCATATCTAAGGTTAAAGATCTTTCATTACAGATTCATGAAGGTGAGATACTTGGTATTGCAGGTGTAGATGGCAATGGACAGAGTGAGCTTTTGATGGGACTTTGTGGTATGCTTCCTGTTTCAGAAGGAAAGATCCTACTTGATGGAAATGATATAACTCATGAAAGCATCCGAGGCAGAATAGAAAAAGGCCTTGGACATGTTCCTGAAGATAGACATAAATATGGTATGGTAAAACAATTCACTTTGAGTGAAAACGCTGTATTGAAAGATTTCTACAAACCAAAATATTCTACTAAATATCATACTTTAAACTTCCCTAAATTCAAAGAAGTTGCAAGTCAACAGATTGAAGACTTTGATGTCAGAACAGGTTTGGGTGCAGATACTGTAGCAGGATCTCTTTCTGGTGGTAACCAACAGAAAGCTATCATTGCTCGTGAAATTGAATTGAGCCCAAAACTTTTGATGATTGCTCAACCAACACGTGGTCTTGATGTAGGTGCTATTGAATTCATTCGTAAAAGAATTATCGAAGAAAGAGATAAAGGTCAGGCAATTCTACTGGTTTCATTTGAACTGGACGAAATCATGAATCTTTGCGATAGAATCGCAGCTATTAGCCATGGTCATATAGTTGGTATATTTAACGATGGTGAAGTTTCACAAAGAGAGATTGGACTCATGATGGCTTCAAGCGAGAAGGGAGAAAAAGATGAAGGCTAAAGACGAAAACAGAACCTTTATTGATAAATTACTTGATAGTGATGTAGCTATTTCAATATTGGTTGTTATGCTTGGTTTCCTAGTTGGTACCTTGCTAATTTTATTGGTTGGCAGAAACCCAGCAGATATGTTCAGTTCTATTACTGAATCAATGTTTGGGGTTGCAAAAAGAAATGGTGACTGGAATTTTAGATATGTAGGTGAGACTTTGGCTTATTCAATGCCTTACATCCTATGTGGTCTTGCAATGGGTCTTCCTGCAAGAGTAGGCCTATTCAACATTGGTGCTGAAGGTCAGTATATAATGGGTATGACTGCAGCTCAAACTGTAGCTCTACTTGTAACTCCTTTCCCTGGCTTGTGGTTCTTCTGTTTGATTGCAGCTATAATTGCAGGTTCTCTCTGGGGTGGTATCGTTGGTATTTTGAAAGCAAAATTCAACGTAAGCGAAGTTGTTGCAACAATTATGTTGAACTACATAGCTCTATATACAAGCCGTTTGTGGGGTTTCACTCTTCCAGGTGCAACAACATACAATACAGCTCCATTACCACTTGAATCAAAACTCACTAAGTTCTTGATTCCAACTTCAAACTTCAACACTGGTATATTCTTTGTTCTGTTGATGGTTGCAATTTATTATTTTGTTCTAAATAAGACAAAACTTGGTTATAGCATGAGAGCTACAGGTTACAATAAATATGCTGCAAAATGCAGTGGTATTTCAACTGTACGTTCAGTAACAGCAAGTATGCTATTTGCTGGTGCTTTTGCAGGTCTAGCTGGTGCTATTGTTCTTCTTGGTGGAGCATTCCCTAAGGGTCGTATTATTACAGGAATGGATAACTACGGATTCATGGGTATCGCTGTATCACTTGTTGGTAACAATACTGCTATTGGTAACTTACTTGCTGGTGTCTTGTTTGGTATTCTAAAACAGAGCCAATCTTTGATGCAATCAAGAAATATTCCAAAAGAAATTACATATATTATTCAAGGTCTTATCGTTGTATTTATCTCACTAAGAAGTGGACTTGAGATTGTAAAACAGAAGAGACTCACAAAGAAATTAAGAGAGGAGGCTTTGAGTAAATAATGAATATTTTAACACAATTACCTACAATCTTGATGATTGTATCCCCTATTCTTATAGCCGCTATCGGTGGTATGTTCACCGAACGTTCTGGTGTTGTTAACATCGCTATTGAAGGTCTGATGGGTCTTGGAGCATGTGCTGCTGCAAGTACACACTATTTGATGGAAGCTGCCGGTGCTGGCAGATACTCCTTAGTTGTTGCTTTATTGGTAGGTACTGCTACAGGTTGGGCTTTCTCATTGATCCATGCCGCTGCATCTGTTGATTTAAAAGCTGACCAAACTATTTCTGGTACTGGTATTAACTTATTGGCTGATGGTACCACTATTTTCGTAGCTCAAATTTTATTTAAAGCTGATAGAACAAAAGAGTACCAAGTTGGTATGCTAACTGATAGATTTGGTATGTATCCTACAGCTTATATTGCTATTGCTGTTGTAATCATAGCATGGTTTGTAATGTATAAGACTCCATTTGGTATGCACCTAAGAGCTTGTGGTGAGCATCCAGCTGCTGCAGATTCTGTTGGTATCAATGTTCGTTTGATGCGTTATTCTGGCGTTATGATTTCAGGTTCATTAGCAGGACTTGCTGGTGGATGTATCGTATTAACACAGACAATTCAATACACATCTGGAACAATCGGTGGTCGTGGTTATATTGCACTTGCTGCAGTATCATTCGGTCGTTGGTCTCCTCTCGGTGTTACTCTTGCTGCTATTCTATTTGGTGGAGCACAGGCATTCGCTGTAATTTCTAATAACATTCCAGCTCTTGCTTCCCTTCCATCAGAATACTTCAATATCTTACCTTATGCTGTTACTTTAATTGCATTGATCGCTACCTCTGGTAAAGATTATGCACCTCAAGCTAACGGTATTCCTTATGAGAAAGGAGCTTCTTGATGACACCACATAACAGTGCAAATAAAAACGAAATAGCTAAATCTGTCTTGATGCCAGGTGATCCAATTAGAGCAAAGTATATTTCAGAAAATTTCATGGATGATGCTAAACTAGTTTCTTCTGTTAGAGGTATTCCTTGCTATACAGGTACATACAAAGGTGTACCTGTTAGCACCATGGCCTCTGGAATGGGTTGTGCTTCTATAGGTATTTATTCCTGGGAATTATTTGATCAGTATGATGTTGATAATATCATCAGAATTGGTACCTGTGGAGGATATGATGAATCTCTGGAGGTTGGCGACTTGGTATTGGCTCTGACAGCTTCTACCGATACAGCTTGGGCACAGCAATACGACTTGAAAGGAACTTTCAGTCCAGTTTGCAGTCCAAAACTTCTATTTAAAGTGAAAGAGTGTGCAACAAAACTTGGATACAGACATAAAGAAGGTATGGTTCTTTCAAGTGACTACTTCAGTACTTATTACTATATGGGTGCTGATTCTTGGAAGAGTTGGGCTGATATGGGAGCAATTGCTCAAGATATGGAAACATATGCTTTATATTGCAATGCTCTTAGGGCAAAGAAAAACGCTTTTTCAATTCTTACAATGACTGATAGTTGTGTGACAGGAAAGTGTTTCAAAGATGAAGACAGAATGGCAGGAAATAATAAAATGATATTAACCGCTCTAGAGGCAGTGGCAAGTGGTATTTAAAGATCTTATGCAGACACGGTTTGCATGTAAAAAGTATAAAAATCTAAAAGTTGATGATTCAATCATCTATGATATTTTAGATAGTGGACGTTTGACACCATCTAGTTTTGGTTTCGAAGCTTGGTCTTTTCATGTTGTCCTTAATGACAATGTGAAAGAAAATCTTTACAATGCATGTTTTAAACAAGAAAGTATGAAGACATCTGCTTTTTCTATCGTATTGTGCACTCCAAAAACTTCAATGAGTCCTGAAGATCCTTTGGTAATAAGCAGAGCCAAAAGATTTCCTGGAGAGCTTGATGAATTTTTAGATGACTACAGAGGTTATTATGAATTCTTGAGAGATGAAGGTAGAATTGAATCATGGCTAAAAGCTCAGACATATTTGGTCTGTTCAAATATGATGAATGCAGCTGTTGAAAAAGGTGTTCAATCATGTGCCATTGAAGGCTTTATGGAAGATAAGGTACTTGATGTACTCAATCTTGATAAGGAGAAATATGGCGTTGGTATCGTAATAACATTTGGTTACCCAGATGAAGAAATACGTCCAAAAATAAGGCAAAAATTAGATGAGGTTACGACTTTCTATCGTTAAATAATATAAATTGGAAGAAAAAATGGAAAGATTAATTTTAGACTGTGATCCCGGACAAGACGACGCTGTTGCAATTTTACTTGCTAACGGCGCCACTAATTTAAAAGTCGAAGGTATTGTTGCAGTTGCAGGTAATGCAGTTGTCGAGGATACCCTTGAGAATGCTTTAAAACTTACAGAAGAAATAAAAATGGATGTTCCTGTCTACAGAGGATGCAGCTCTCCTTTGATAAGAAAGCAGGTCATTGCAGAGAAAATCCACGGTAAAGGTGGATATGCAGGTCCAACATTCACACAACAAAGAATCAAACAGTGTGCTGGTGATGGAATTGATTTCACAATTGATACAATCATGAGTAATCCAGGTGAGATAAATTTAGTTGCAATTGGTCCTTTAACAGATATTGCAGTTATAATAAAAAAAGAACCTCGTGTCATTGATAATGTAAAAAGAATTATCATCATGGGAGGCTCTTTAATTGAAGGAAATATAACTCCAACTGCAGAATTCAATGTTTATGCAGATCCTGAAGCAGCCCGCATTGTATTTAGCAGCGGTGCAGAGATCTATATGATGGGTCTTGATGTTACAAAACAGGTGCAGCTTGGTAAAGATGAATTCAAACGCTTCAAAGAGGAGCAGAAGAACTCTCCAACCAGAGCTAGAGAGATCTTCATAGATGGCATGGAATATTACACAAGTACATGTGTGGATGCAAATCATGAGTATCCAGCAATGCATGATCCTTGCTGCATAGCTTATCTTATGGATCCATCTATTTTCTCTTTTGTAGAAAGAGATATTGATGTTGAGACCAAAGGCGAATTCACATATGGAATGACTGTGGGAAATTGGCCAGACAAAAACAGCAAGACTCATGTTGGAATAAAAGCAGATTCAGATAAATTCTTTGATATGCTATCAAAAAGTTTATCTAAATAATAGTTACACTTGCTACCAAAAAATGGTGGTGGTATAATCTATTTGCACTTTATTTAAATAATAATTTAAGGAGACATACTATGTCAGACTACATGGAAGGAACAGGCGTTCAATATCATATACATACTAAAAAAGGTGACGTTGGTAGATACGTTATATTACCAGGAGATCCAGGAAGATGTGAGAAGATTGCAGCATTTTTTGATAATCCTGCTAAAGTTGCTCAGAACAGAGAGTTCACAACTTACACAGGAACACTAGATGGAGTTAAGGTCTCTGTTACAAGTACAGGTATTGGCGGTCCATCAGCATCAATAGCTATGGAAGAGTTATGTGCCTGTGGTGCTGATACTTTCCTAAGAGTTGGTACATGTGGTGGTATTGATTTGGATGTTGAAGGTGGTGATGTTGTAATTGCAACTGGTGCTATCAGATTTGAAGGTACTTCCAGAGAGTATGCTCCTATTGAATTCCCAGCTGTTGCAGACTTTGATTGTATCTTGGCTTTGAAACAAGCTTCAGAGACATTGGGGTTCAGAACTCATACTGGTGTTGTTCAATGTAAGGATAGTTTCTATGGTCAACATTCTCCTGAAATCATGCCT
The DNA here is from genome assembly GCA_023231265.1 of Sphaerochaetaceae bacterium. Classification (GTDB taxonomy): domain Bacteria; phylum Spirochaetota; class Spirochaetia; order Sphaerochaetales; family Sphaerochaetaceae; genus Pleomorphochaeta. The sequence continues at coordinate 333 of JALNVT010000136.1, read as the reverse complement.
GTTAGCTATGAACTTCAAAACAAATGGGAAGCATGGAAAAGACTTGGAGTAAAAGCTTCAGAAATGGAAAGCGCAGCTTTGTTTGTAGTTGCAGCTAAAAATCATGTTCGCTGTGGTTCAAGTTTCATGGTAGTTGGAAACCAAGAAAGAGAAAAACTTGGGATGGAAAATAAATTCTGTCACGATACTGAATCAGCAATTGAAATTACAATACAGGCAATTCGTAACTTAATTAAAGCAGATAGCTTGAAGAAATAACCTATAAATATTTATTTCTTTAAATGCCACATTGTTCTTTGCAATGTGGTATTTTCTTCCGTAATAAAAAAATAC
>JALNVT010000135.1 GCA_023231265.1 Sphaerochaetaceae bacterium | reverse complement strand
TTGCATTCTCAGCAACTTTTGCAGAATCCATATCAACTTTACCGATAGGCATATGAACAACACCAGTTTTATCTGATCTAAATTCAACACGACCTTTCTGTAATTCTTCTAAAGCACCTTTAATGTCAAAAGTAACAGTTTGTGTTTTAGGGTTAGGCATCAAGCCTCTTCTACCTAGAATAGGACCCAAACGACCAACGTCTTTCATCATGTCTGGTGTTGCTACAGCTACATCGAAATCTAACCAACCACCGCGGATTTTATCAATTAAATCGATATCACCAACATATGCAGCACCTGCGTCTTTAGCTTCTTGAACCTTGTCACCCTTACAGAATACTAAAATTTTCTTCTGAGCTTGGAACTGGTTTGGAAGTACACAAGTATCACGTACGCTCTGACTCTTCTTTAACTGAAGATTTACAGATAGATCAACACTTTCTGTGAACTTAGCGAATGATAATTCTTTTACTAGCTGTGAAGCTTCTTCTAAAGTATAGCCTTTTTCGCTATCGATCTTTTTAGCTGCTTCAAGATATTTTTTACCGTGCTTCATATTATCTCTCCACCTCTACGCCCATACTTCTACAAGTACCAGCGACGATTTTCTTCGCTGCTTCAATGTCATTTGCATTTAAATCTGGCATTTTAACATTTGCGATTTCTGTTAACTGAGCATCAGTGATTTTTCCCACTTTAGTTGTGTGAGGAACGCCACTACCTTTAGAAAGGCCTAAAGCCTTTTTGATAAGTACTGCTGCAGGTGGAGTCTTCAAAATAAATGAGAAGCTTCTATCTGAAAAAACAGTGATGATAACAGGGAGGATAAGTCCAGGTTCATAAGACTTTGTCTTATCGTTGAACTGCTGAACAAATTGAGGGGCACTAACGCCGTGAGGGCCTAAAGCTGGACCAATTGGTGGTGCAGGTGTAGCCTTTTGGGCAGGACACTGTAGTTTAATAACAGCAGTTACCTTTTTCTTTGCCATAGTTTTTCTCCTTACATAGCCGAGCCTGGTCTGAGTTGACCGTATGTTTCGGGCTCCTATGCTGGTTATAACGCCCGTCATACGACAGGCTCCCACCTTTCCAAAAACATCCTTTGGAGAGGAGTATAAACAATATTAATATTCTAACGAATTTGTAAAAAAACGAGATGCAATATATGAATATATCGCGCTTGTCTCAGTGGCTTCGTTATAACCACTTTTAAATTTATACGAATTTTTCTACTTGATCGAAGTCAACTTCAACTGGAGTAGATCGGCCGAATATACCGACACTGACTGTCAACTTACCTTTCTCAAGGTTAACTTTCTCGATTTCACCTGAGAAGGTATCGAAAGGTCCGTCAATGATTTTAACAGATTCACCAACAGAGAAGCTCTGACGAGGTTTGAAAACCTTATCCTGAGGAACTTCACCAGTTTTCTGAAAGATTCTTTTAACTTCAGTTTCGTTCAATGGTTTAGGTTTGGTCTTGCTACTTGATGTCAAGAATCCGGTTACACCTTGAATTCTCTTAATTTCGCCACAATACTTCATCCAGGTATTCTCTGGTAAATCAAGTTCAACAAGAATATAGCCAGGAAGAATCTTCTTCTTTACTTCTTTTTCTTTGTCATTCTTAATTTCGATCACAGTTTCGAAAGGAACCTTAACCTCAGTACAGACATCTGCGAAATCTTCGTTGTTCTCTCTAAGTTTATTAATTGTTCTTTCTATTTTCTGTTCATACCCTGTGTAGGTATTAACTACGTACCAACCTTTAGCCATTTTTCTTCCTAATTAAAATATCAAATACATTAGCTGTAGTAATAGGTAGTCAACTAGACCCAATACTGCAGCAAAAACAAATACAGAAACAATTACAACACGTGTTGAAATTCCTACTTGTTCTTTTGATGGCCAAACAACTTTTTTAAGTTCTTGGCGAGATTCTTTGAAAAAACTACTGATTTTACTCATATTTTTACTCCGTAACTTCAAAAATGAAGATTATTCTAAACACCTGTAAAGTGAATTCTAACATTACCCATTATACTGCTAAATCTCAGCAATTCAGAATCACTGAGATTTTACACTAATTATAGATATAAATCAATTCGAGAAACCAACAGGTCAAGTAGGATTCGAACCTACAACACCCGGTTTTGGAGACCAGTGCTCTAGCCGTTAGAGCTATTGACCTGTAAGTTTCTCGATTGAAAAAATAATGTTATTTAATTTTTGTCTCTTTATGCAATGTATGCTTGTGTTCAAAAGGACAATACTTGTTCAATTCAAGCTTACCTGGTGTGTTACGGCGATTCTTTTGAGTTGTGTAGTTCTTTTGTTTGCATGATGTGCACTGTAGTGCTATCTTTTCTACAGGTCCTTTTTTCTTTCCAGCCATATCTTACTCCTTGGCAATTACTGCCAGTTTATACCTTTAATTTTTATAGGTAGATTTTTTTTAAGAGCCCTCAAGCAGATTTGAACTGCTGACCCCCACCTTACCGAGGTGGTGCTCTACCACTGAGCTATAAGGGCATTTGCGACAATCTGCAAAACACCGATACACGCGGGGTTCAACTTATCAAACACGGACTCTTTTGTCAACTGTTATTTTATTTTTTTAACATAAATTTTCTCACTTATCTCTTTTATTATACATCAGAATATGTCTTTTGGTGAAAAATAATTACTATAACCTTGTATATGTACTGACCTATTGATATATTTTAACTGTAAATAACAAAAAACCTACATAAATAGGAGAAACTTTTATGGCAGTAGAAATGAAGACAAAATTTGGCCATAGTGCTAAAGATATCCAACAAGATTACGCAGAACATCTTAAGTATACCTTTGATGCTGATATCTATCACAACACACCGGAGATAAGATACGAAGCTTTTGCTAGATCTATTATGGATCGTATCGTGCACCAATGGCACGAAACTCGTGACACTCAAAGAAAGGCAGATGCCAAAAGAGTTTATTATCTATCACTTGAATTCTTGATGGGTCGTGCTATGACAAACAACATCATCAATTTAGGAATTGAAGATGAAGCAAAAGAAGCTCTAAAAAAAATCGGACAGGAATATGAAGAATTGAAGGACATTGAACCAGATGCTGGTTTGGGTAATGGTGGTCTAGGCCGTCTTGCAGCTTGTTTCCTTGATTCTTTGGCAACCTTAGAGATTCCTGCATTTGGTTATGGAATCAGATATAATTATGGTATTTTCAACCAACAGCTACGTGATGGTTGGCAGGAAGAGATTCCAGATAGCTGGTTGAAGAATGCAAATCCTTGGGAAATTGTAAGACCTGATTTACTGTTCCCTGTACGTTTTGGTGGTGAGGTAAAAGTCATTCACGAACATGGAAGAGACAACTACAAATGGGTTGGCGGTGAGACTGTAAATGGTCTGGCTTATGATATGCCAATCGTTGGTTATGGCTGCAAAACTGTTAACACATTGAGACTTTGGTCAGCAAGAGCTGCAGAAGAATTTGATTTCCAAGAATTCAACCAAGGTGATTACACAGAATCAGTAAGAGCTAAAACTACTGCAGAAAACATCTCTCAGGTACTATATCCAAACGATACAGCCTACATGGGTAAAGTTTTAAGACTGAAACAGCAGTACTTCTTTGTATCATGCTCACTTCAGGATATATTCAGAAGATTCAAACAGAAAGACCATAAATGGGAAGAACTTCCTAAATATGCTGCAATCCAACTGAATGACACTCACCCATCTCTTACAGTTCCAGAATTGATGAGACTTCTCGTTGACGAGGAGAATCTTGATTGGGACACTGCTTGGAAGATAACTGTAGACACACTTGGTTACACAAACCACACATTGATGCCTGAAGCTCTTGAAAAATGGTCACTACCAATGCTTCAAGAGACTCTTCCACGTCATGTTCAAATTATTTTTGAAATCAACCAGAGATTCCTACAGCATGCAGCTGCATTCTTCCCTCTACAACCAGAGAAGTTAGGAAAAGTAAGCATAATTGAAGAATCCAATCCTAAGATGGTAAGAATGGCAAACCTCTCAATAATAGGTTCACACAGCACAAATGGTGTTGCTGCCCTTCACTCTCAATTGCTGGAAACAAACATGTTCCCTGAATTCAACACAATCTTCCCAGACCGTTTCAACAACAAAACAAACGGTATAACTCAAAGAAGATGGTTGCTTGATTCAAACCCTGCTTTGGCAAATAAAATCACTGAAGCTATTGGTGATGGTTGGATTACAGATTTCTCACAGATCAAGGGCCTCAAGAAATTCGCAGATGATAAAGCTTTTGTTGAAGATTTTGCTAAAATCAAAAGAGACAACAAAATCAAGGCTGCAAACTTCTTGAAACGTGATACTGGTTTGATTGTAGATCCATCCACAATGATTGATACTCAAGTAAAGCGTATTCATGAATACAAGAGACAGCTGTTGAATGCTTTCAACATTCTGACTATCTACACTCAGTTGAAAAACGGCAAGTTGAATCCAAATGATATGGAACCAATTACCTTCCTATTTGGTGGTAAGGCAGCTCCTGGATATGTCAATGCTAAGTTGATCATCAAATTCATAAACAACATTGCTAAGACAATCAACAGTGATAAATCTGTCAACAAGGTGATCAATGTTCATTTCATGCCTAACTACAGAGTGACTATGGCAGAGAGCATCATTCCAGCTACAAACCTCAGTCAGCAGATCTCAACTGCAGGAACTGAAGCTTCTGGTACTGGTAACATGAAGTTCATGGCAAACGGTGCTCTTACAATTGGTACTTTAGATGGTGCGAATGTCGAGATGGCAGAAGAAGTTGGCAAGGAGAACATGTTCATCTTTGGTAATACCGAAGAGCAGATAGCTGAATTATCATCACACTACAATCCTTATGATTACATTCTTGCAAATGAAGACGTCAAGGCTGTGGTTGAATTGATCAACTCTGGTTTCTTCAATGTAGGTGAACCTCATATCTTTGATCCTCTAATCAAGAGTCTTCTTGAATATGGTGACAAGTACTTCTTGTTTGCAGATCTTGATATGTACACTGCAGCTCATAAATCTGCAAGAGACCTATATCATTCTGACAGAGGCGAATGGAACAGACGCGCTATATTGAATATGGCTGCATCTGCTAAGTTCTCTTCCGATAGAACAATACAGGAATATGCTGATGAAATCTGGACTGCTAAATCATGTCCTGTTAAAACAGCACCACAGAAAGAAACTGCTTTAGAAAAAGCTAAAAAGCTCAAATAAACAGATTCTTCCATATACAGGCCTGCATAGAAATTTTCTGTGCAGGCTTTTTTCATTTCAGATAAAAATAATGAATGCAGCTATTTTTTGATGCATCACATGGTGATTAAACATTTCAAAAATAGTATAACAGATACCATGAAAACTAAAATCAAAAGCACCACTATATCAATTCTACTTATCCTGATACTGGCTATTTCTGTATCTTGCTCTGAAGACGCAGATAAAACTACCTCAGAGAGCACATCATCCATCTCTCAAGATACAACCTCATCTGATTCCAACAAATCACAGACAGAGGATATTTCAGATATAGAAGATATCTACAGCATTGAAGTAAAAGATAACAGAGTTTTCTACACCGACTACCAAGGTGAGAGACAATCTGTCGCAATGAATCCAAAAAGAGTTGTGACCTGCTACAACTCTCTTTTGGACCAATGGTATTTTTCAGGTGGAACATCTCTAAGCAGAGTCAGAGGGACGATCAATCTACCGGATGAAGCAAAGGACCTGATAGATTTGGGTTCAATGCTATCTCTATCGACAGAGAGCATACTCTCGTTAAATCCAGATCTTGTGATAATGAACGCAGCTCTTGAAAATCAAGTGGGACTTGCAAAGATGCTTCGCTCTTTGAACATTGACGTTCTTCTCATCGATTCAAGAATGAACGGCTACAGCAGCTTCATAAACAACATCAAGTTATTCTCCACAATCAATGGTACCGATGATTCAGATTATTCCTTAACAAAAGACATAGAGGATGTGGTTGGTTCAACAATTGAAAGAGCCAGTGCACAGAAGACTGCTCCTGAGGTTGCAGTTCTTTTTTCATCCTCAACAAATATATACATGGAGACTCGCAGTGCTCAAGTTGGCGAGATGGTTGACATGTTGGGCGCAGACAATATTATTGAAGACGATGTACCTGGTGCCAGTGATGTGAGAATTCCATTCAACTTGGAATATATTGCACAATCAAATCCAGATATAATATTTGTTTCATTGATGGGAGACCAAGATGAAACAAAGAAGGCTTTTGAAGCTGAACTTTTTGACAATTCAACTTTTCAATCTTTGAAGGCATTCAAGAACAACAGGATATACTATCTTCCAAAGGAATATGGTATATACAAACCGAACGCTAATTATGGAAAGGCCTTTGAATACATCTACAGCAAATTATATGAAACAGAATAAGAGAGCAATTAAAATTGCAATCATACTCTTTTTGATGTTGTCATCAGCCCTTGGTCTGATGTTAGGAACGATGAAGCTCAATTTTGACAACATTCTTGTCGCTGGAACCTTGGATCACATGGTTCTATTTGACGTGCGATTGCCAAGAGTCATAGTTGGAATTCTGGTTGGAGCATCTCTGAGTCTGTCTGGTACAATACTTCAAGCAATAATGAGAAACTCTCTGGCAAGTCCCAATATAATTGGTGTGAATGCAGGAGCTGGTCTGTTTGTCACATTCTTCACCATGTTTTATCCTTCCCTATTCTACATGAAACCTCTCATCGCATTTGTTGGAGCATTTCTGACAACCATACTCATATACAGAGCTTCCTACGTCAACGGAATAAGACCGCTGAGGATGGTACTTGCAGGTGTTGCAGTATCTGCTCTTGCAAAGTCTCTCATAAGTCTCTCCTACATATTGAATCCAGACAACATGAAATCAATGCTGTCATTCTCAATCGGCTCTCTCTCCTTAATTGAAGGCAGTGATATCATCCTCATCCTTCCATCAGTTATCATTGGAGCTGCAGTGTGCATTGTTACATCAAAGCAGATGAACATCATGATGCTTGGCGATGATATTGCATTGAATCTTGGTGTGAGAGTTGAACCATTCAGACTACTCATGATCATAATATCATCCCTTCTTGCATCCTCTGCAGTTGCAGTTGTCGGCATGCTTGGATTCATTGG
>JALNVT010000134.1 GCA_023231265.1 Sphaerochaetaceae bacterium | reverse complement strand
ATCAAGCCCATTACTTGAAGCTTACAAGAAGAAAGGTTATGAAGTATTGATCATGGCAGAAGACATTGATGATTTCATCATTGGTTCTGTTGGAACATACAAAGAACTTCCTTTGAAGGCTATTAACAAGAGTGGTGCAGTTGATGATCTAAAATCAGATGATGATAAAGACAAAGTTGATTCCAAAGAAGAGAAAGATATCGTAGCAAAGATCAAAGAAGCATTGAAGGAAGAAGTTAAAGATGTAGTTGCTTCAACTCGTCTAACAGACTCTCCTGCAATTGTAGTTGTTGATGAAAACGATCCTACTGTTCAGATGCAGATGATGTTAAAACAGATGGGTCAGACTGACTTCCCAGAATCAAAACCTATCCTTGAGGTTAACTGTGAGAGCGATCTTGTTAAAAAGATTGGTGCTAGTACAGATGACTCATATGTAAAGGATGTTTGTGAGGTATTGCTTGGACAAGCTATGCTAGCTCAGGGTGTTATGCCAAAGGATCCTGTTGCATTCACAAAGAAATTGAATTCCTTACTTGCTAGATAATTCGTAAGAATTATATAACAGAGACTGCCTTGTTGTATGTATGCAATGAGGTGGTTTTTTTTATAGTCTTTCATACCATCACATTTTCGAATAAACTATATTTTTATATTTTTATAGGATATAATAAATATAACATTCTAGTATGGAGATAATAGATGAATTCTTTAATGGCGTTAGCTACGGCTGTAGATTGGAGTTCTTTCACAACTTATTTTGATTCTATAAAATTTTGGGAATTACCTGCATTTTATCAGTTTTTGAATAAAGTTGTGACTGGATTGATTATAGTCTTTGTTGGTTGGTTTATTTTGAAAATTATAATGAAAACCATAACACAGGTACTCAGTAAAGCTCGTAATATGAGCGACTTACTGGGAGAATATATAGAAAAGGTCCTGTGGGTATTGGGATGGATAGTTCTGGTAGCAACTTTCCTATCTCATCTAGGAATCGATATGGGGCCTATAGTAACTGGTCTTGGGGTCACAGGTATCGTTTTAGGTTTGGCTCTCCAAGATTCAATATCAAACTTCTTTGCAGGTTCCATGATAATTCTGAATCAACCTTTCAGAAAGGGTGATTACATCAATGTAAATGCAATGGAAGGTACTGTAAAATCAATGGATCTTGTATGTGTTCAACTCACAACTTTTGATGGTAAGTTGATAACAATGAGCAATAAGGTTGTATGGGATGGAACTGTTACAAACTATTCCTTCACCGATAAGAGACGTATTGGATTTGAAATCGGTGTCCCTTATGATACTGATTTGAAAACTGCAAAGACTGTTTTTGAAGAGTTGATTGCATCATATGAAGAGGTATTGGAAGATCCTCCTCCTACCATTGAAATCAACACATTTGGTGATTCAGCAATCAATTTCGTAATAAGACCTTGGGTAAAGCCTCAGGATTATTGGAATGTTTATTGGAGATTCAACAGTCAGGTTCTACCAAAGCTCAAGGAAGCTGGAATCTCTCTACCATTTCCTCAGATGGACATTCATATCACAGACTGACCTATGTAAATCTACTGAAAGGAGTACTGCTTAAATGCGGTACTTTTTTTTAGCTAGACCTCAGTATGAATATGGTATATAATCAATCAGAACAAGTTTTGACAGCATCACTCAAACTTATATAACAAAATTATAGGTACTTATTCAAAAATTAGACAATATTGATTTTCAATATTTCACTCTTTGTCATCTCTTGTTACTCTTTGGGAGGAAGAAATATGTTATCATATTTAGCTTTGGCATCAGATGCATCAAGCAGTTCAGGCATCATGGGTACATTACAATTTTGGAAAACAGCAGGTTTTTCACTCTTTTTAAGCAATCTTTTATCAGGAATAATAATCCTTGTTATAGGCTTCATAATTCTTAAGATAATACTTGCAACGTTGAAAAGGGTGTTCTCAAAAGCAAAGAACATAAGTGCTCTTTTGAGAGAATATCTGATAAAGATATTATCAGTATTGGGATGGGGCATCTTGATAATCACATTCTTATCTCAACTTGGAATAGACATGGCTCCTATGATTGCTGGTCTTGGAATAACTGGAGTTGTTTTAGGCTTGGCTCTTAAGGATTCAATCTCCAATTTCTTTGCAGGATTCATGATCATTTTGAATGAGCCCTTCAGAAAAGAGGACTACGTTGAAATTGGTTCTTATTCTGGAACAGTGAAGGCAATGGATCTCATCTGCGTTAAATTGAGAACTCCTGATGGAAAGAAGGTATCACTCAGCAACAACCTTGTATGGGCAAGTCCTGTTACCAATTATTCAGATACAGATATGAGACGTGTTGGTTTGACAGTTGGTGTTCCTTACGATACAGATTTGAAAGTTGCACGTCAGCTGTTCTTGGATGTGATCAAATCTTATCCAGAGGTATTGGAAGAACCAGCTCCTGCAGTTGAGATTGGTGAGCTTGCAGATTCTTCAATCAACTTTGTAATAAGACCTTGGGTAAAACCTGCAGATTATTGGACTGTAAGCTTCAGATTCAATGGTGAGATCACAGACAGACTTGCAGAGAAGAATATATATCTTCCATTCCCACAGATGGATGTGCATGTCCAAAATGAGAAATAAATAAATAAATCGAAAGATATTATGATAAAACAAGACAGAATCCAACTTGGATTCTGTCTTTCTTTAAAGCAATTTAAGAAATTGATGATAGGTTGTTCACTGAGAAGACCTTCAAATCATCACTCTTCAAGGAGCCTTCAATGACCTTAACAGTCTTGACCTCTCCAGGAAGTAAATCAAAGCAGTTATCATCAAGAATGACATCTTCTTTCATTGTGGTGAGCATAATTGATTTTGTAAACACATCAGTTGAGATCACAAATTCACCTTCATTCAAACCAGGTGTGACCTGAACATCAGCCCTCTTGAAATCAAAATACTTATGAGGTGTGAATAACTGTGTACCACTTGATACAATATTCTCTTTCTCATCAATAAGTCTGAATGATACAAAGTACTCTCTCTCTTTTCTGTTGAATCTGTTCAATGGAACATACTCGTTGTATTCAGAACCATTCAACTCAACCAAATCGGATATAGAGAGTATTGCTACTTCTTTTGCAGAGAGCTCAGGAGTTACAACATCAATCTTTATTGATTCAATTATTGCACTGTCTATATCTCTTATCTCAGCTTCAAGAGTTCCTGTAAATGGAACCTTCTGTTCATTACATAGAGTCAGATGACAATCAAGACCATCCTCTTTAGATGCAAGCATAACAGGAGAGTAGAAACGTTTTGCAGCATAATGAAGAGCTTTCCATCTGCCATAGTAGTCAATTGAAGCCCATGATGTTACAGGGTAATCATCATTTACCTGCCAGTAGGTTGAACCCATGCATCTGCCTCTGTTTGATCTGAAATGCTCAACTGCAATCTTTATTGTCTCTGCTTGGAATACCTGTGATATATATGAAAGTTCATCAAGATGCTGAGGAATTCTGAATTCAAGAGCAATATTTGAAAGCACTTTTATGTTACCACCATAAGGTCTGATTACCTTGTTGTGATTGTCCATTACAGGGGATAGAAAGCTTCTATCTTCTGGCTCTGTGAATTGATTGATTGTCTTCATATCAGGAAGAGCTTCCATTCCATATTCACTTGCAAAACGGAGATAATGATTTCTGAATACCTTGTAATGTTCATTTCCGTGGAATACTCCCCAGTAGTGAACATCTCCCATTGCATCATTTTCAGGATCGTGGAAACCACCGATGCTGCTAGGTGATGATGGCCAGTATTGAGTTACAGGATTGTATTTCTCAACGATGTCCGGAATCATCTTTTCATATAGATCAAGATAGTCCTTATCAAGCTTTGCTGTACGAGTTATCTGCCATCCCTCTGCATTTACAAAAGCACCTTCCATCTCATTGTTACCGCAGAGAAGACCAAGACTTGCATGGTTTCTGTAGCGCTTCACATTGTAGATGATCTCATCTCTGACTGATTCTGTGAAAGATTCACTCATATCATAGATACCACAGGCAAACATCATATCCTGCCATACGACAAGACCCAATTTATCACACTCATCGTAGAAATGAATGCTTGGATATGTACCGCCACCCCAAACTCTTATGCAGTTGTAGTTGGCTCTGTAGCAATCAAGAAGTAGGTGAGAGAGTTTCTCTTTGTTCTCGCCTCTTGCAGCCAAAGCATCCTGAGGAATGTAATCAGCTCCCATTGCAAAGAATTCAACACCGTTACATACGAATGCAAAATTACGTCCATTATCGCGTGGACTCTGATCGACGGTCAAAGTTCTCAGACCAAGGTTGAAAGTCTTCTCATCAATTTTCTCTTTTCCTGATGATAGAACTATTGAGACTTCATATAGGTACTGCTCACCAAGATTGTTTGGCCACCAAAGTTCAGGTTTCTCAATTGACAGTTTTGCACTCTCTTTGCTCTTTGTTACTGCTGCTGATGTTTCAGCTACAACCTCACCTTGAGCATCTTTGATTGCAATATCTGCAAGAAGAGGCTTTTTTGAATCTACAATTGAGAGATCCAAAGAGATGTCCAAATCAACTCTACTTGTTGTTCTGCTATGTTTTTGAACAATATAGTAATCTTCAATTTTAGCAGTGCTGTATAGATTGAGATGAACTGGTTGCCAGATTCCCATATCAGGGAACTGAGGACCCCAGTCCCAACCAAATTGAGTATGAGATTTTCTCAAATAGCTGTGACCTTTCATGGCAACTTCTGTTGTCCATATAGGTTTTCTTGCATATTTCTCTCTCATTTTCATAACAGGTGATTCAAAATCAACACGGATTGTATTTGTACCTTCTACAAGATGATTCTTAACAGAGAATGTGTAACCAATGTGCATGTTCTCTGTTGTTGCAATCACTGCATCATTCAAAGTTACAGTTGCAAGAGTGTCCAAACCATCAAAACATAATTCAATCACATCCTCAGTTAGATCTTCTTTTGAAACTGTGAAGTCTCTTGTGAAGCTGCAGCTCACATTTGATAGCTCTGTGTATATAGATTCATTCTCACCAAAGAATGGATCATCAATTGCACCATTGTTTTCAAGTACTTCATACATGGTGGTTGGCACTGCTGCATCAAAAGATTGTCCGAGCAACTTTGACTCCAAATCTTTATTGCATAAAATACCTTTCTCTTCCGGCGTACCATAGACCATTGTCCATTTGCCATTTAAATCAATAGCTTTCATTTTCTTATTTCCTTTTGTAGTTTAATTTTCTCTGTAAATTAGCCTTTAACAGCACCAACGACCATACCATCCATTATCTTCTTAGAACCAAATACGAACAGTATGAGTGCAGGTAATATACCAATGAACATACTTGCCATGATCATTTGATAGTTTGCACTGTATGATCCTTTGAAGGCTGTGAGTCCCAACTGCAATGTTCTTAGATTTGATTTGGTAGTGAGTATCAAAGCAAATATAAATTCATTCCAGCATGCAAAGAATGATATGATTGCAACAGTAGATAGTACTGGTGTTGTCATTCTCAATATTATATTGAAAAGAGTGTAGTTGAAAGATGCACCATCAATAGCTGCAGCTTCTTCCATCTCTTTAGGAATACTTCGTACATAACTCTCTACAAGATAGACACCAATTGGCAATTGGAATGCGATGTAAGGCAATACAAGAGTCAATCTGTGGTCTGTGAGACCCAGCTTTGTGAAGATGATTGTAATTGGAACCATCAAAGAGTGCTGTGGAATCAACATCCCAATCAAAAGAACTGTAAAAATTGTTGTCTTCCCTTTGAAATCAAAACGAGATAAGAAATATCCCATTACAAAACTGATCAATAGAATTCCAACAATAGCAACTGCAGTTACCAAGAATGAGTTTCCCATATATAGAGGTATATTTGTAATTGTAAATACATTTTTAAAATTATCAAGAGTTGGATGCATTGGAAGAGCAATACTGTTCAAATTAAATTCAGTTTTTGTTTTCATTGCAGAATAGAACAGCCATATCACTGAATATAAGAATCCTATGCTCACAAGCCATAAAACAATATTCAATATAGCTCCACCTGGAGTCAATTTTTTTGTATTTTTAGTCATTGTTAGCTCCTAAAGAAGATAGTTGTTTTGAAGCGATTGTTATTACCAAGCTGACAAGGAGTATTCCTATAGCAACTGCTGAACCATATCCCATTTTCATCATCTTGAATGAAACATTGTATGCATACATAGCACCAACCATTGTATTCGCAGAACCACCGGTCATTACATAGATGTGATCAAATATCTTCATGTTACCTGCAATACACAGAACAAGACATACAACCAAAGCTGGTTTGATTATTGGAAGAGTTATATATCGTGACTGTTGAATGGCGGTAGCACCATCAATCTCTGCTGCTTCCAATAGACTCTTGTCTATGGAAGAATAAGCACTCATGATTATTATCAGATAGTAACCAACGAACTGCCAGATAACAGGAATAGCAACAAAATAGATACTCAATTTTGGATTGCTCAACCAAGGTTGAATGGAATCTCCATGACCCAATGCAGTCAACGCCCAGTTCAAAAGGCCATGTCTGTAATCAAAGATGAGTGACCATACAGAACCAATTACAATTGCTGCCAATGTTGATGGGAAGAAAGCTATAGACATATGAAGCTGCTTGTTTCTTGCCTGCCTTGAGTTAAGAAGAATCGACATAACAAAGGCCAATCCAATCTGTCCAATGATACATACAACAACCAAAATAAGGTTGTTCTTTATTGCACCCCAGAAATCCATATCTCGAATCAATTTTGAATAGTTCTCAAACTTGATGAAGGTCATGTGTGTTCCACCTGACCAATCAAAGAAACTATAATATATTGCATAGAGTATTGGGATGAATACTACAAAAGCATATATCAAAATACCTGGTGTTAAATATGCCCAGATTTTCTTCTTGCTGGGTTCTATCATACTTCTCATTATTTACAATCCTTATATAAGTTGGTGCTTTTCAAATTTATTAAAAAAGAAAAGCTCCATTATTTATCTAAATGATATTGTTATCTATTTAGATTCTTCGTATGCTGCTTGAATCTTTTCAGCTGCTGCATCAACAGAGATGCTTCCAGCTAGAAGTTGAGGGAATAAATCATTCTGAGTTTCAATGATTGAACTGTTCAATGAGTTATCATAGATAGGAATAATT
>JALNVT010000133.1 GCA_023231265.1 Sphaerochaetaceae bacterium | reverse complement strand
TAATTCTTTATATGAATTCTTCAAATTCAGTAAAAAAAGTAACAATCAAAAATGAAGAACCACTTCCAGTATCCAACTCGCTTCAATAAAGTTAGCAAAACCAAAGAAAAAGAATCATAATAAATTATTTTATATTTTTACACATCTGTTACATATATATACAATTTCAAAAATGTTGCTAAATATGAAATAACAAATGCCTTTAATAAGCATTTTTAATTTTATATTGCTATAATTTTAAATTATTTCAATAGGTTTGCTTGACTTATAACTGCAGTATTAAGTACTTTTATATTAGTGAAAAAGAATTTTTTACAAAGGAGTCAGCAATGGACAACAATGAGCAGTCTTTCAAGCCTGCAAATAAGCCCCTAAATTTTAGCCCAAAACTAATAATTGGTATTATAGTTGCAGTAATAGCTATATCAGCTGTCATGTCCAGTTTTTTCGTAGTAGACCAAACTGAACAGGCCGTAGTCAATCGATTCGGAGAATATAATAGAACCGTAGGACCTGGACTTCAAACCAAAATCCCTTTTGGAATTGAAAAATCATATAAAGTTCAAACACAGGTAGTACAGACCATGACTTTTGGTTATAGATCTACTATCAACTCTAGCCCTCTAATTGCAAGCACTGATTATCCATCAGAGTCTATAATGTTGACAGGTGACTTAAACATTATTGATGTTGAATGGATCGTTCAATATAAAATAAACAATCCTAAAAATTGGTTATTCAATGTTAATGAGAGAGAGACAACAATCCGTGATATCAGCCAAAGTATTATGAACCAATTAGTTGGTGATTTACCAATTCTAGCTGTTATGACAAGTGAGAGAACAAATATTGAAGTTGAAGCTCAGCAATTGATGCAAGCTAAATTTGATCAATATGAATTAGGTATTCAAGTTGCAACTGTAAAATTGCAGAACATTGTTCCACCTGAAGGTGAAGTACAGAATGCATTTGAAGATGTTAACAAAGCTATTCAGGATATGAATAGATACATCAATGAAGGTAAAGAGGAATACAACTCAATCATTCCTAAAGCTCAAGGTGAAGCAAATCAACAAATTCAGATTTCTGAAGGTTATGCTAAGGAAAGAGTCAACAATGCAAAAGGTGATGTTGCAAGATTTAATAGTATGAGAGAGACCTATGAAAACAGTAAAGAAGTTACTGCTACTCGTCTGTATATCGAAACTATGGAAGAAGTATTGATGCAGAATACAGATAAACTTACTCTAGTAGATAAAAAACTAGATAACTTTTTACCAATAAGTCAATTGTCCTTCCCAAGTAATTCTACAGCTACAAACGCTGCAGCAAGCACATCAGTCGGAGGTACAAACTAATGAAGAAATTTTGGACAACAATAATTGTAATTGCAGTTTTGGTAGTGATATTTTTACTACTTGGACCATTCTATATTCTTGAAGAAGGTAAACAATCAGTTGTAACTCGATTTGGTAAAATCGTGAATACAAGTGAAGATGCTGGCCTTAAATTTAAAGTTCCTGTTGTTGATAACGTTCTTATCTACCCTAAAAAAGTTTTATCTTGGGATGGTGAGGCACAACGTATACCAACAAAAGAAAACCAGTTCATCTGGGTCGATACAACTGCTCGTTGGCAGATAACAAATCCTGCAAAGTATTACGAGACCATCAACACTCTTTCAAATGGAACATCAAAGCTTAATGATATTTTGGATTCAACAATCCGTACTGTTATCAGTGAGAACTCTTTGAACGAAGCTGTTAGAAATACAAACAAAATAAATGATTTGAATATTGAAGAATCTGTTACTAACCTTGATACTATTGAAGATGCTGAGAAACTTAGAAACTTAACCAAAACTAATTCCACACAAGAAGAAATTTCTATTGGTCGTGAAGGTTTATCACAGAGAATGTACACAATGGCAAGTACATTTACTGATGAATACGGTATCACTTTAATTGATATCATCATCCGTCAGATTCGTTACAGTGATGATTTGACTCAATCTGTTTATCAGAGAATGATAAAAGAAAGAAATCAGATTGCTGAAGCTTATAGATCTTATGGTCAAGGTCAATTGGCACAGTGGAAAGGTAAAACTGAAAGCGAACAGAAGAACATCATCTCTACAGCTTATGCACAGAGTGAAACAAATAAAGGTATTGCCGATGCAGAAGCAGCAAAGATTTATGCAGATGCATATGAAGCAGATCCTTATTTCTTCAGATTGTGGAGAACTCTAGAATCATATAAGAAGACAATACCTAACATGAACAAGGTATTATCAACTGATATGGATTACTTTGATATGATGTATCAACCAGAGGCCAAATAACGCTGACCTAAATTAAAAAATTTATTGCTATCCAAAAGTAATTCTTTTGGATAGTTTTTTTACATTTCATAGTTTATACAATGTCAATTTATCAAACAAAAAACATGCCAAGTCTTTAATTCTAATCAATAAATAAGAAAGTGAATATTCTTCCAACTTGATTAATTTTGTCCTTTTTTTACATATTTTTTAAATATTAATACAAAAAATATTCGAGTTATTATGCATTTTTGCTATATTCTTATTATATTCAATCAAATTAATTTTAGTAGCAATATAGATTTACACACTACATAGTGCATCAAATCATAAATATTTTTTGATTATTTTTTTATTTATATATATTCATATAACTATAAATTTGATATAATACAATATAAAATATACATGAGGTATCGTTAATGAATAATATAAAAATTGGTTGGATTGGAACTGGTGTTATGGGTTCTAGTATGTGCGAAAGATTGATTGATGCTGGCTATAAATGCTATGTGAGCACAAGAACAAAATCAAAAGCAGACAAACTTATAGAGAAAGGTGCTACCTTTTATAAGACTCCCTTAAAAGTTGCAAGAGAGTGCGATATTGTTTTCACTATGGTTGGATTTCCGCGAGACGTTGAAGAAGTTTACTTCTCAGATACAGGTCTTTTTGCAGGTGGAAAACCAGGAATGATATTCTGCGACATGACAACTACCAAACCATCAATTGCCAAAAGTATATATGAATATGGCAAGACTCAAGAAATTGAATTTATAGATGCTCCCGTATCAGGTGGAGATGTAGGCGCCAAAACTGGCACACTTTCAATTATGGCTGGAGGAGATCCTCTTATATTTGAAAAGCTGAAACCTTTCTTTGATATTTTAGGAAAGAGTGCAATCTATGAAGGCTACAGTGGCGCAGGTCAGCACACCAAAATGGCAAACCAAATAACAATTGCCGGTATTATGGGTGGAGTCTGTGAAGCTCTTTTGTATTCCTCTCGTGTTGGTCTAGATTTGAATACAATGCTTGATACAATCAAAGGCGGAGCAGCTGCTTGTTGGACTCTTGATAACCTTGCCCCTCGCATTATTAAAGAAGATTTTGAACCAGGTTTCTATGTTGATCATTTTGTAAAAGACATGAAGATTGCATTAGAAGAAGCCGAAAAAGAAAATCTTAACCTACCTACCTTAAAACTTGTGGAATCACTTTATGAACAGGTGCAAAAACAGGGATATGGTAAGAAAGGTACTCAAGCTTTATTTCTGGCTTTAGAAGAAATGAATAAAAAAGAAAAAGAATAGGAGAAATTATTATGGAGATTGAACGAGGCGGTGCGACACTGACAGTTGGTGATATCAAATATGATATGAATGTTATTACGGATAACGTTGGTATAAAAGCTATTGATATCTCAAAACTTAGAAATGATACTCACCTTCTTACCTATGATCCAGGTTTTGCTAACACAGGTTCCTGTGAAAGTGCAATCTGCTTTGTAGATGGCGAAAAGGGAATACTGCAATATCGTGGTTACAACATTGAAGACTTGGTTGAAAATTGTGATTTCGTTGAAGTTGCTTATCTTCTAATAAAAGGTGAACTTCCTAATAAAGAACAGAGACTTGAATATCAAACTTTATTGAACAATCACTCAATGCTTCACACAGACATGCAGCAGTTCTTCAGCAGTTACCCACAGAATTCTCATCCAATGGCAATCTTATCATCAATGGTTGCATCATTATCTGCATTCTACCCAGAATTGGAAGAAAATGAGCCTGAAGAGAATCTCGATTTAACTGTCACAAGACTTTTAAGTAAGATGAGAACTATTGCAGCTTACACATATCGTCAATCTATTGGTTGTGATAGCGTCAACCCTTCGTATAAATACAGCTACTGTGAGAACTTCCTTCACATGATGTTTGATTCTCCTGTTAAGGATTATCAACCAACAGCAAATGAAATTAAAGCTTTGAATCAGCTTTTGATTCTTCATGCAGACCATGAGCAGAACTGCTCAACAAGTGCTGTAAGACTTGTTGGTTCTGCTGATGCAAACTTATATGCATCAGTTTCCGCTGGTTGCTGTGCTCTTTGGGGTTCAAAACATGGTGGTGCAAACCAGGCTGTTCTTGATAATCTCAAAATAATATTGGATGAAGGCTGGACAGTTGATGAAGTAATTGCAAAGGCAAAGGATAAGAATGATCCTTTCCGTCTGTCCGGTTTTGGTCACAGAGTTTATAAAACTTACGATCCTAGAGCTAAAATTGCTAAAAAATTATGTGATGAAGTTTTAGGAGATGCTGCAAAGAATGATCCTCTTCTTCTTATAGCTGAAGAGCTAGAAGAGAAAGCTCTGAAAGATGAATACTTCATCTCAAGAAACTTATATCCTAATGTAGACTTCTATACAGGAATTACATTCCATGCACTTGGTATTCCATCTCGAATGTTTACCGTATTATTTGCTATGGGAAGACTTCCTGGTTGGATTGCACATTACCTAGAATGGAAACATGATCCATATCTAAAAATTGGACGTCCCCGTCAGGTTTATCGTGGTCCTAAAGAACGTAAGGTTCTTCCAATAGATCAGAGAAACTAATTACAACTTGCACCTGTTTAAAATAGCAGGTGTTTATTATTTCAAAACACTTGGTATTATTCAAATATCAAGTGTTTTGAAATTTAGCTATCCATCAGTTTTTAAAGATATCAGAGACTCTCTCTAATTATCAACTTACTATCCAGAACGATGTGTCTCTCTTCTTCGTTTATCTCATCATTGTTGAACATCTTTGAAAGAATTGAAGTTGCAGCATCTCCTATTGCCTCTCTATCTATATCCAGTGTTGTCAATTTAGGATTGGAATATTTACTTATTCTTGAGTTGTTGACTCCAATAATTGATATATCCTCCGGCACCTTAAATCCCATATTCACCAGATGCGACATGGCATTCAATGCTATTGAATCAGTTCGTCCAAAAACTCCATCGATAATAAATCCAGAATCTATCAGATCTTTTAATTTATTAGCAAGGTCATCTTCATCTAAATAATTACTGACCAATCGAAAATTGTTATCATTGAATTTTCCACTATCTTTCAATTCATCAACAAAACCTTCATATCTGAAATCATCTTTGATTTCATAATCTGCCCTATCTTGTGAGAGAGAATCAATATAAACAATATGAGATCTTTTCTTTTCTAAAAGAGCTCTGCAGCAATCTCTTGCTCCACGATACAATCCAGAATTGATGAGAGCAATATCACCTGTTATATCTTCGTATTTTTTCATTTCCAAAAGCACTACTGGTATGTTGGTATCAATGATCTTTTGAATGTACTCATGCTTCAATGTACTGGAACCAATTATTACTCCATCAAAATAACTTTGAAATATTTGATTTATGAACTCATCATCATTTCTGCTCTCACACAAACAGATGAAATAATCATTTTCAATTGCCCATGAATTCATCTGTTTGTTTATCTTTCCAAAATGTTCACCAACAAGATCATCAACAATAAAGAGAATGAGATGACTGTGCTTGCCTTTTAAAGCTCTGGCCATTGAATTAGGTCTGTAACAAAGCTCTTTCATTGCCTGCTTAACTCTGGCCTTCTTATCTTTATCCACATACCTGTTATTGTTGACTACATAAGAAACAATCGTAGGTGAGACTCCTGCTTTCTTTGCAACGTCTGCTCGTGTAACTCGTCTTATTGGTTTGTTCATCTGCTATATAGCTCCAGCTTCTTTTTTAGATTTAACCTTTGGTCTTACATTCTCTGTTATTTCTAGACCAGTATCATAGTCCAATTGTTTTATTTCATCCACATCGCTTGGACGTTGGCGAGTATAACCATCACATTCCCAGTCCGGTTGCACTTCTCCTTTATTCCAAGCTCTGCATTTCCACTGATAACCTCTGTAAGGGTCTCGAGTGTCATTCATCCATGTAAGGATGGACTGATGAAGAGAATTTCTGATTTCTTTATAAGATTCATCATAAATCAAATTGGTCATTTCATAAGGATCTTTCTCAGTATCGTACAACTCATCAGTTTCATCAAGAAGATGAATAGCAAGTTTATTATTATCGCTTATTGCCGCACGCATGAACTGTATTCCACCAAAACCATCATGATCAATTTCATATCTATGAAACTCACTGAAAACCTCAGTATGCAGAATGTTTGAATTAGGATCTTCAATTATAGGCCTCATGCTGACTCCAGGAAGTACTGGTGGTTGATGTATACCGTAATAATCAAGAAGGGTTGGAACCAAATCAATATGTGTTGTTACATGCTCATATACCTCACCTTTAGGTGCTGAAAGGTATGCTCCACCTTTTATTATCATTGGAATATGTGATATTTCCTCATATATTGATGGTCCTTTCAAATTCAATGAATGTGCTCCAAGTGCCTCACCATGGTCACTGGTGAAGATAATCATTGCATCAGGAAGTTTTTTCTTTACCTCATCAAGAACTCTACCAATCTCATAATCGGCAAAACTGTTGCATCCAAAGAACAGTTGAGGTCTGATATGAAGATCGTCTTTATTTTCAGACAATCTATCTCCAGCCCACAGCTTTTGATAAAGAGGTTTTCCTTCTAATGTATCATAATAGTTAGGAGTTTTTGGAAACTCATACCCCTCATACATAGATGCATAAGGTTCGGGACATACATAAGGCTGATGAGGTTCATCATAACTGACACATAGAAACAAATCATCACCTTCATGCTTTCCAATATAATCAATTGCTCTATCTGAGACTCTGTGGGCAAATGTAAATTCTTCCTTTACACCATCACCATCAAGAGATACAGATTCCTGTCTGCTCCTTAGTTTGTCCTCATCAGATAGCTCATCTATGTAGCATCTCATATCATACCAATAATCTTCATCATATCCTTCAGGACAGATGCCATTACCAAAGTAATCACCACCATCAAGATGCCACTTACCAATGTAAGCACTCTCAATACCATTTGGCTTA
>JALNVT010000132.1 GCA_023231265.1 Sphaerochaetaceae bacterium | reverse complement strand
TTTTTGTGTAGTGATTTGTTGCAAAGAATTATCAAAAAAATGCAAAAAGACAAAAAAAAATGCTTCATGTTGTTGAAATTTGCATGAAACATTTTTTTTAATATTTTTAGTAGCTCTTATAAGAGAGTTAATTTTTTTATTTGAGGTAATCCTGCACCAGCAATTCAACAAGACCAAGCTGGGTTGTAAGCTTTTCATACTTCTTGCCATAAACATTTATATGAGGGATGAAGCTGGTTTCTTTGTTCTCATCAAGATTTCTCTGTACTTTCTCAGCAAGCATTTTTGAAACACTGTCACTGCAAGTTTCTATAACAAATGTTGAAGGGGAGAAGAAAGTTATGATGGATTCCATACCAAAAGTGAGGTATCTTGCAGCTTCTTCTAGGATGTCATCAACCATCTTCTTGTCTTCATTTGAATCAAGCGTTGAGAAGATAGGATTTGAATCCTCATTGTTGATGTTTAAAATATAAGCCTGAAGACATCCCTTTCTGGAGCAGGTGCACTGTGGACCTTCAAAGTTGATTGGAATGTGTCCTGTTTCAAGTGTTGTTCCACGAATTGTTTGATATAGTTTCCCGTTGCTGACAAGAGCTCCATTGACGCCACGACGGATGATGAAGGTGAAAAGGTTGTCATCATGCTCAAGGTCCTTTCCATACAGATATTCTCCATAGGCCAGAGCTGAGCAGTTGTTCTGCAGAATTACATTCATGTTCAGCTTGTCTTCAAGGACAGAGGCCAAAGGATAATCAATCAAGCCCTGAATCCTTGGATAGTAAAGGACCTTTCTGTTTACAATATCAACTTGACCTGGAGCTGCAACTGCAAGTCCAAGGATTTTTGATCTTGCAACATTGTTCTCTTCAATTATGTCATTTACGTGAGTCACAATAAGCTCAACAACCTGTTCAATGTTTTGATCTTCTTCCATAATGAGATCTATCTTTGAAATACGAGTTCCTGCAAAATTAAACAGACCAATGCTCAATGATCCGGCATCGAATTCAAGTGCAATGGAATACACTGAAGTTGGAACAATTGTATATAGAACTGGTCTTCTGCCTTTTTTTGTTTCGGTTTTTTTGTTTTTTTTGGCTTTGAATGGTTTGATTGAACCTCTCTCTTCAAGCTCACCAAATATTCTAAATATTGTTGGTGCTTTCAAGCCAGTTGATGAAACAAGAGAAGATTGAGATACACCATGTTCTCTGTGTTTGTAAATCTCGCCTAATACCATATTTATGTTGTGAACTCTTATCTCACTGGATCTCATCGGATTCATGCTCATTTCATACCACCTTTTTCAGTATTAACTTATAATAACATAAAACTCATTCAATATGAATAAATTTATTTAGTCAGTGAAAGTAATATAAATAAAATAATAATTCACAGTTGCAATTCAGTAAAGTAGATAGCGGAAACTTTTGTTCTAAATATACCAATTTATATCATCTATTAGTATTTTTTTGTTTTGTTCTGCATTTTTGTTTACATCTGAAGCAAAGAGGAATAATATTTAAATATGAAAATTGGAATGAGAAAAACAAGTCTGAAGAAGAGTTTGAGAGCAAGAACCAGCTTGAAACGCAATATTGTTCATCGTGCTGGATTTAAGATGCCTCGAGGCTATGGATGGGTAAGAAATCCTAAAAAATATATGTACAATAAAGTTTATCACAGAACAACGTTCTCTATATTTAAAGTATTTAAGAATATGTTCAGGTAAATAGGAATTAGAATTTTGAAGCATCAACGAAATGTGTGATGATTTTGTAATTCTTAAAATTCTGGGAAATAATGATTATGATAGAAGATAGAATATATGATAATATATTTGATGTTATTGAATTTTTAGATCCAACTCATCCAATATTGAAGATAAAAAGAAATGTAGAATCAAACATTCTCAAGAAGAAGAATGTTGAAGAAAAAATTGGAACATTGAACAAGTATCCACTTCCTGGTAACTGTGGAAAGCCTATCTGCAAGAATGGTTGCATTCTTCTTTATAGAGGAGAGAATCAATACTATGAAAACTGTGTGGCCAATATATTCAGAGACAGATCATTAGACAATGAGAGGGATCTCCTCAAGATAGCTATCGATAGAATCAAAATATCAGACTTCAAACAGATTCTGCTTCATTTCCCTCAGATAAAAAAAGCAAGAGAAGATGGTTATTATGTAGATTTCAAGGCAATAGCACAGCACTATGGTCTCAGAACCAGTTACATCGATCTGACTTCAGATATTGCAACAGCACTATTCTTTGCATCTACATATAGCTTGGATAACAACACTTTCTATCCAATCCTCGATGGGTATGGATATTTTAGAGGCTATGAGATAGATGGAATTGATGACAATCTGAAGATGAAATCAATTGGAGTTCAACCTTTCCTTCGTCCAACTAGACAGGATGCATTTGTTTACGAGGCAACATTGAATGAAGATTTCCATCCTCGAGCTAATTTCATAATTAAATTCAGACAGACAAAGATAAATCAACTTTTTTACAACCTGTGTGAGATGCCGGTAAGTGGTAAGGAGAAGTTATGGCCAAAAGAGAGATCTCTTGCTTACTTTCCAAATGAACCTGATATAATAAATGTCTCCAACTATATAATTAACACACACAGTCTGACACGATTGAGCATTGAAAAGTATTGCAGAAGAAACAATCAACCATTTGATCTGTTTGCAGCTAGATTGAAGGAGGCAGGTTATGAAGTTGTGGAGAGCACTCTCTTTGATCTGAACTCCATTGATATAAACAGAGCAAAGAAAGAGATTGAAGAGAAGGTGTATGTGAAAAATCATATATTCAATTTCAATGAGTTATCTAAGAATCTTTGGAGCTCGATGGATGAACTTGATTATAATAACTATAAAAGTGAATAAGATTCTTCAGTTACACATAATAATTTACAAAAGATATTTACTTTTTTCTATATCTTAGTATTCTTTAAATGAAGAGTTTCAACACAGAGCTTTGTGTTGAACATAAACGAATTTAATTGGGGTGATATATATGGATTATAAAGACCAAATCAAAGCTGGTTGGGTTTACACAGATATTGTTAAGGATCATTTTAAAAATCCTCGTAATATTTGGAAGAAGGATGACGATTTCCAACCCGATGGAGAAGGTGAGGTAGGAGCTATTTCCTGCGGAGACCAGATGAAAATCGGAATCAAAGTAAAAGACGGAAAGATTACCAAGCTGAAATGGAAGACTTATGGCTGTGCTTCAGCTATTGCAAGCACATCAATGATAAGTGAGATGGCAGTAGGAATGACTCTTAAAGATGCCTATGAAATCTCTGCAAATGATATCACCAACGAGTTGGGCTCTCTTCCCGATAACAAGCTTCATTGCTCTGTATTGGGTGATGATGCACTCAGAACAGCTATTGATGATTATCTTTTCAAACATAATATGGACAATCCTTATAACAAGAATGCCCTCAGAAAGATATGTAAATGTAAGGACATCACAAACCGTGATGTAAAAGACCTGCATGATCAATTGGGTGTCAGTACATTGGAAGATTTGCAGCAGATCACAAACTATGGAACAGTGTGTGGCTCATGTAAAGAAGAGATGGCTGCAGAACTTGCCAAGGTATTGGCTGAGGATCCTGATTACGTAGCTCCTGAGAACTAAATTATAGAATCATAACTTGTAATTTTATAGCTGAAGGCACCACTGTCTCAATAGACATGGTGCTTTTTATTATCATTGTATAACTTAAGTTAAAAGTTAAGAAGAATATCAATAGATTGGATAATTGAAATCTGATCAATGACGGCCATTTAGAATGCTGCACAGAATTGTGGTTTGATATATATTTTATGCAGATATCATATGTAATTCAATATTGTATGTATCAACTCCAATCTATCCTTTGCACGTGGCATGAAAGTTGATGTTATTGTCACAACCACATTTCTTTCTCTTGATGCATATATGATGTTCCCTCCATCTCCTATAGCTGCATAACACCTGTAATTCAATACCCACCAGAGATATCCATAAGATAGATCATTGAATTTACTTTGAACCTCTGTGCTCTTTTCAATCCATTCTGAAGAGATGAGCTGATTTTCTTTGTATTTACCATCACTCAGGTACAATCTTCCAATCTTCATCATATCTCTGACAGATAAAGCCAATCCCCAACCAGCGGTAGTCACTCCTCTGGGATCTGAAGCTCATCCACTTACATTTCCATTTTTAATAAAATTAAAGTAATCTTGTCTGTCCAGAATCTTTACACTTTTGAGAGGCTTGATCTCAAGTGGAACAAATAAATTGTCTGAGGCGAAATCTGAGACAGATTGTCCTGTAGCATTTTCTAGAACGCCAGATAATATCTGAATACCTACTGTGGTGTATTTGAACTCTCCAATTTCATTTTTCCCGCCAAGTAAATCTAAAGCAGCTAGTGTCCAATCATCACTGGAATAAACTTTTGTGTATGGCTCTGATTTAAACTTATATGGAGCGGTCATTGTAAGTAGATGTCTTAATGTGACATTCTGTATCGTGGTCTCTCTTCTTTTTATTCTGTAATCAGGAAAGAAATCCAACACCTTCTGGTCAATATTTTTAATTTTTCCTCTATCTATTGCAATTCCAATGAGCCCTGATAATATGCTCTTGGTGACAGATGCAACATGAAAAGTATCTTTCATGCCAAATCCTCTGTAATAGGATTCAAAGACAATCTGCTCATTCTTGCTGACCATCAATCCCGTGATATTGCTGTATTTTTGTATGATCAAATCATTCAATTCTTTTTTTCTGCAGTCGTTCATATTCTCTCCTCACATTTGAATGTTACATGCAAATTTTTTAACTGTACAATTAATTTTTAAAAAATTATTTATTTTCATTGAATGTACTATGAAATAGAGTTTCAAAAACGTCTGCCGTATAGTTACTCATATGGGAAATTTGTATAATAGAATGTTGCAAAATGGTTACAAAACTGCTGCAATTTATAACTTTTGTGTCAAAAATAAGTTGCTTAAATAACAATATAAAAGCTATTCTTGTAGCATATTATTTTTATTGGAGTTAGTTATTATGAAAAATGGAATTAAGTTATTATCAGTGCTTCTTGCATCAGTGTTGCTTCTGGCAAGTTGCAGTACAATGAACACCTCAGAGTCTTCTATGTCTATGGATGAAGTTTCAGCTAAAACAGCAGAACAACCTCTTGGTATAATGAGTGCTATGGATGTTGAATTGGCATTTTTATTGGAGCAGGCAACAATTGATGAAGTTGTTTCCATTGGTGGAAATGATTTCAACGTAGGAACACTGGAAGGACAGCCTGTTGTTATTGTAAAAGCTGGAGTTGGAAAGTCCTTATCAGCTGCATGCACTGCAATTTTGATTGATGAATTTGATGTAAGTGGCATTGTATTTACAGGAATTGCAGGTGGCGTTGCACCAGAAGTAGATATCACAGATGTTGTTATCTCAACTCATGTTATGTTCCATGATTATGGATATTTTGGAAATGATGGTAAGGTAGCAATTGGAACTGATTTTGTTTCTAAAGTAGATGTTGAAAGTGATGCTGACATGGTTGAAGAAGCATATGAAGCAGCTGTTGAAGTTCTTGGAGAGGATAAGGTCTATGAAGGTCTTATTGCAACAGGAGATCAATTCATGGCAAATGCTGAGTATGTAGATTATTTATACAATACATATGATGTATATGCTGTAGAGATGGAAGGAGCAAGTGTTGGTTACGTAGCATCTCAATATGATGTTCCTTTTGTTGTAATCAGATCAATGAGTGATAAAGCAGACGGACTTGCTCATGAAGCATACAACAACTGGTATTCTGTAGTAAGTGACAATTCAGGTAAGATTGTAATGCAATTTATGAAGAACAGAGCTGCTGAATAAGCATTTTCAAAAAGTTAAAAAAAAAGTGATGGGTATGTAATTTACTCATCACTTTTTTTAGGCAATTTGAATCAATCAATTTCATCCTTGGTAATAATCATGTTTTTATAGCATGACTCGACAAGATGTTCCTGTCTCATCTGTGACCAGTATATGGCCTTCTGCTTATCGCGAGTTTCAAGGCAATCCAACAGAAGTTCATTTATTTCAATTGTTGTGGCCAGATTCTCTCTTTCTGTGAAATCAGATTTGATGACTCCCATTATGTATGAATGATACTGAAGTAAGAGTTTTGGAATCTGCTTGTATCTTGAGATCTCTGAAGCCTGTTCAAAGAACTTGACTGTCTCTTCATCGGCATCATCAAGAAGGCCGCTCTTCAAGAATGCTAACTTTCGTTTTATTGTTTTGATTGAGTCTTCCATCTGCTCATCTGTTGCTCTTTTTAGATATTCAGATAGCAATTCAATCTCAAGAATCTCCCTGAGTTTGATGAACTCTAGAAAATCATTATCACTGATTCCTTTTACAAAATAGCCACGTCTTTTTTTATATACAACAAATCCATCTTCAGTTAACTGCTGAAGAGCATAAGAAACATGAATTTTATTGATATCCCTTTCTTTTGCGATGGCAGTTTCAACAAGCCAATCACCTTGGCTCAACTCACCATCGAAAATCTGTTTTTTTATCTCATCATATATCTCTTGACTGATTGCATTAACTCTTGCCATATTTGGTACCCTTTTTCTTGTGCTCTTTTTATTGGAATCAGTTTATCATGATACTGGGTAATATGTAAAATAATTTTTATAAATATTATGATGAAGACCGACAGTAATTTGTAATGACACACTTAAAAAGTCAAAAAAAATACAAAGCCCATGAATTCTCTGTTATGATTATAAGTAACAACACCAAATCAAAGGAGAAAACTCATGGGACGTGCATATAATAACACAAATTCAATGTGTCTTGGAAGATATTTTACCTATGAAGAAAGAATTAGTTTGACTCTTATTTATTAGGTAATAGCAATTATGAAAAGATTGTGAATAAATCAACTTTAGCGGTTATTTTCCATAAAAGTAGAAGGACAATACAGAGAGAAATTCAGAGAGGTTTGGTAATTCATCAAAGAAGCGAAATACCCTTTGAAGTTCAAGAATACAATGCTGTATATGCCCAGAATTTAGCTATCTCTAACTACAGAGCTAAAGGTCCAGATTTAAAAATAGGACATGATAGAATTCTTGAAAAAGCTATAATTCACTATGTAAAAGATTTGAAATATAGTCCATATGCAATTATAGCAACATTCAATAAACAAGGTTGGCCATCAAGTACCAGGATATGTGAGAAAACGTTATATAATTACCCAAATCCCCCCCAGAGTTTTACATGGTAAGTTAAAAACCCCAAAATG
>JALNVT010000131.1 GCA_023231265.1 Sphaerochaetaceae bacterium | reverse complement strand
AACAGATTCTTTTATTAAATAAGGAAGATCCATGGGTTTTTCTGATACAAAATGGACAGATTTATTTGACCAATTGGTAATTTGATTCAAAGTTCTAATTATTATATCTGTAATTTCATATATAGATTCTAAATTCAATTCAGTCAATTTAAATTCTATATTTGAGTGAAAGCCATAATGAAAATAATGCATTTTATTTTTTGAATCAATCAATTGAACATCTATTTTCTGAGGATATGTTACCATCATATTCTTGTATGGAGAATCCGATACAAAACTTAGTTCATACTCTATTTGCTTACTGATTGGAATGAGAGAATAGTTATTTTTATTAATTTTATAATCAACATTCTCTTTTACATAGTCAAAACACTCATCAAAGATGCATTTATCATTTAGGGTATAATTCTTTTTTATTTTTCCCTTATAAACATAATCCTTTACTTTATTGAAGATTTCATCTGCTGTCATGAATCTAACAGGCAACTTCTGCTTATATGACAAAGTACAATTTTCAAACAACTTAATAGGTATGCTTTCAAAATATTCTTTAGCATCTAGAAGGTAATAAAACTGTAGAAACAGAATTTCATAACCTTCTATGAAAACTTTATCATATTTTCGTACATCACAAGGGAACAGTTTAAATAAGGAGTCCATCAGAGCTTTTTTACATTCATAACTACTACCATGAATTCCATTTACAATCTCATAAATATAGATATATAAAAGAAACTCTAAGCGCGATACATTTGGTAACTTCCCATTTCTAAAAGACGTCCTTGCTGCAATATATACAAATAATTCATCTTTAGATAAATCTGTATATTGAAAATTTTTTCTTTGGAATAAAAAAGATTTCATAGGTGAATCAGTTTCAATTTCAAGGTCTTTAAGATAATATGCATCTGACAAAAAAGAAAAAAATCTATTAGAAAAATTGCTTCTTGTATTTGATTTTTTTATAATCTTTGACCTATTTTCAAATTCTTTTAATGCTTTTTCTAATTCATCTCTATCCATTTATTTATTGTCTACTTTTAACTTTTTAAGAAGTTCCTTTTTATAGTCTTCAACTACTTCATTGTCCATGATAATTACATCTCCCAATACTTCATCACTGATTGTGTTTATACGATCTACTACCAGGGATAACATATCACCTTTAGAATCTGCAAAATCCTCTGCTTCATCTATCTTACCATCGCATAGAAGGCGCAATATCTTAAGTTCCCATTTAGACATAGATTTAACAATAGAAGTAAATTCATTGTCCTCTTTTTTAATCAAATTCTTCTTTTTAGATTCTGAGTCGGTCACAGAAGTAGACTTTTTCTCTACAAACGGATTTATCTTTTTCTTTGGTATAATTATTGGATCAACATCTCCATCCTCTATTATTAACTTATCTTGAATTTCACTACTCTGTTTTCTAACTGAAGAAACATCAGATATATCAAGTTCAAAATTGCTTTGTTCTTTCATACTTACCATTGCTTCGAATGACATCTTATATGCTTTTCTTGCATATAGGTTCTGACGGACCCATTTACCAACAGCTTCATCAGCCATTCTCTGTAAATCGTAATCAAGTTTTTCTGGAGATGAGAAATAGGAAGCAACATATGATGCCTTTTTAGAATAGCGAGGCAATGGAAAACCTCCACACTGATGCTGTATAGCATTTATCAAAAAGGTTATATATTTTTCAATACGATATATTTTTATGTCATCATAATAGAATTTTTTTGTACAATGAATTCCTGATACAAACAACTCTAAATTTCTTTTTTTGTTTAAAAAAGATACATCACATGTAAGAGGATAATATGCTTTAAGTTTTTTAAAAGGACTATCTATTGTCAGTTTATAATCAAATTTGAATAGGCTGTCCAATGTCTTATAATAACCTATTTCAAATCCTTCCTTTTCATTCAATTCTTTATATACAAATTCAAAACAATCTCTCAAAATAAATTTATCTTTTGAACTGCAAGCAGCATTCTTTTCAATTTTTATAAGTGAAAGAACATCTTCCATAGGTATTTTACTGGCATTTTTTTTATCATATGTAAAATCATAATCTTTGAAAATTGGTAAATTTATACTTTTTTTATATTCTTCTAAATTTAAAATTTCAATATTTTGAATATATAAAATTTCATATGCTTCCTGAATCAAAGATTTATACTTAGCACCTTTAGGATATAATGATAATATGCTATTGAGTTTCTTTCTTTTATCATCATATTTATTTCCATATATTCCATTTACTATTTCCATCAGGTAGAGTACAAGAAAACTTGGATGATTGTTTTTGGGAATATCTCTACGTTTGATTAAAGTACGATAAGAAAAATAATTAGCAAGTTGAACAGCATCCAGTGCATAATATTCAACAGCACCTGCTCCAAATCGTGGATTTTCACATGTAGTTTCTTCTTCACATATTATATCTTTCAATGATAGAGCATCGGTTATGAAAGTTCCTAACTGTCTGTTGCGATTTGCTATATATTTTTTAATCAAGCTTTCTCTTGATTTAGCAAGTCCAATATTATTATTATTCTGTAGCAACTCATTTCTATTAAGAAAAGTTTTTGCTAAATTAAGTGCTTCTTTTTTATTCATTGTATCCTCAAACTTTTTTCAATAATATCACATAATAACTAACTTTGTAAAAAGATATAATCAAAACTTTACAATAATAAAGAAAGAAGGCTTGAATTAACAAGTCTCCAAGAATTCTTATTATTAGGTTTTTAAAATATTCAATTATTTACAATCAATCAGTCCATGTGAAAGACTTCATGCAGTTCCACTGATACAGGATTTATTTAGAAATAGCATCATATCTTCAATTCATCCACACTATTGATTTAGCTAACTCTTCACAAAATGTACTTATTTTTAGAATGGAAACACATCAATCTTGTACGATTTTTTCATTTGAAATTTTGAAATATAATTAGTCATTAGATATTTAGAAACAAAAAAATTGGCCTTCGAATGAATTATTCAAATAGCCAAATCTATAAAAATATCTATGAAAAACAAAACTAAAAAGGAACAATTCTTAATTTATCTTTTTTACACTCTCTCTGATTATGAGTTGTGGAGGAAGAATGGTATAATTTGTTTCATCTTTCACACCTTTGATTAAGTCAACTATTTTTTGAGCACAGGCCTTACCCATTTCAAAAATTGGTTGCTTAATTGTGGTAAAAGGAACTTCCATCAGATCCATGTAGAAATAATCATCATATGATACCAATGAATAATCTGATGGTATTCTATAATGGTTTTTCCTTGCTTCTTTATAAAATCCTATGGCCATCAAACCACTGCTTGAAAAGACTCCAGTGGTATCTAATTGTTGAATATCATCAAAAGCTTTCATTCCACTTTTCATGCTATAATCACCATCAATTATGTAGTTTTCATTAAGCTTTATCCCATGAGCTTTCAATGCCCTTTTATATCCAATAACACGATCTCTTGCATCAGATAATTGAGTTGGCCCTGTTATGCAAGCTATCTTTTTATGCCCCATCTTTATAAGATAATCTGTGGCTAAAAATCCACCTAGAATATTATCAGCAATGACTGTTGGACAATCCATGCTGAAGAAGAAACGGTCAACAAATATAAAAGGAATTTTATTGCTCTCTAAAAGAGCTTTACTCTTATGAGCTTTTTCTTCATCCATATCAGTAGACATTCCCAAAATGATTCCATCAACTCCCTTATCTGCAAGAATTTGTATGGACTCCTCACATGCTTCAAACTTATCATCTGTATTGCAAAGAATTACATTATATCCCAATTCCTTACAGGCAATTTCAATACCCTTTGTTAAATTGGCATAGAAAGTATTGCTTATATTTGAAACTATCAGGCCAATAGTTGTAGATCGCTGTTTTACCAAACCAATGGCTGTTTGATT
This sequence comes from Sphaerochaetaceae bacterium, assembly GCA_023231265.1. Taxonomy (GTDB): domain Bacteria; phylum Spirochaetota; class Spirochaetia; order Sphaerochaetales; family Sphaerochaetaceae; genus Pleomorphochaeta. The sequence continues at coordinate 3,424 of JALNVT010000131.1, read as the reverse complement.
GGGTCTGTATCCCATCTCTTTAGCAGCCGTTATTATTTTTTCTTTTACTGTGTCTGATATTCTACTTGGTTTATTATTCAACACCAAAGAAACTGTAGTTATTGAAAACCCAGTTTCGTTAGAAATATCTTTGAGAGTGGTTCTTTTATTCTTATTTTTCAAATGTTGCCCCATTAATTTTGCATAAATTTAAAATATATCTCAATTGCTTGATAATATTTCAAAACCTCAACATTTTCATTAGGTTGATGTGCCAATTCAGGATTTCCTGGTCCGAACAAAAAAATAGGCAGACTATAATCATTTTTAGCAAGAATTGAACCATCTGAAAAAAAATTGATGCCTACATATTCTACTTTTCTTTTGGTAACAACTTCTACCATGTCAGAGAATTTTTGAACATATTTTTCATTTTTATTTACATCTAATGGACGTCTATCATTTTCCAATGAAAATTGCATTTTACAGTCTATAAATTCATTCTTGAGCTCATCAGTTATTTCATCTAAATGATGTAGCAACATTTCAGAATTTAAAGGTAAAACAGGCCTGATGTCAAATAAGGAGACACAACTATCTGCAACCATATTAGAAGCAACTCCTCCATCAATTTTATTCAAAGAAACTGTAGCCGGTCCCAACAATTCATTATTGAACTGTTTGACATAGCCTTTCAATTTCTCATAAAGTTTGAATGTCACCTCAATAGCATTCACACCTTTCTCAGGATATGCACTATGACTTGTTTTGCCTCTGACGTTGGACTTTAACCATATGCAGCCTTTTTCTGCCAGCCCAACTTTATTATAAGAGGGCTCTCCAATTATCAAGGCAGTTGCATCATCTACAATACCCGATTTTAAAACAGCTTCAGCACCATCTCCATTCTTTTCTTCATCAAATGTTCCAAGAAAAATTAAAGTACTGCTAGGTTTTATCTTGCTCTCAGATATCATACAGAAACTGCAGAGCATAGCAGCAAGACCACTTTTCATATCACTTGAACCACGGGAGTAAATCTTACCATCTTCTTCAAAAGGAATTGATGGATCTGAATTCCATGCTTCAAGATTTCCAAAAGGAACGGTATCTAAATGACCGTTGAAGATTATCTTCTCTTCTTCATTCTTACCTAAAATCCTTCCAATGATATTAGATCGACCTTCATCAACATCTGAAACTTCACTTTCTATTCCATATTCCTCAAATTTATTGTGAATATATATAGCTAGCTCTCTTTCGTTATTATTTCCATTGACTGTATTTATTTTTAAAATATCTAATAAAATATTTAACTGTTGGTCTTTATTCATTTTGAATCCTGCTTTTGTAATCTAATATCATTGAAAATCATGGTTGTAACTATTTTGTTAACCAATCAAGTAAGTTATTCCACATTGGAATGTATCCTTCCCAATTTAAGAATTCAGGAGGACACCAATGAGGAGCACAATCAGATGTGAATACAGCAGATTTACCCTCACCAAATTTTTGAACGGCAATTAAAGGATCACCATCAATACTGACCAAAGTTGTGCTGTCCACAGTTGCTTTAGTTTTGTTGTAACCCAGTAGATAAGGCCATTCTTTTGGAATACCACTCAATATATCATCATCACTCACTACAGAAGGAAAGACACCTTCACAATGCTCCATGCGATCATCAATTGTCATCACCTCAACAGGAAGTACATCTTGAACTGCAGTCATAGCCCAGCGACCTTTTGCGTCAACTCCAGAGAATGTTAGATATCCTCCAACCATAAGAAGTGAGCCACCTTGCAATACATAATCCTTCAATAGATTGCATCTATTTGGCTTTCTAACACTGCTGGTGAATGTCTCTTGAGGAAGCAAGAGAGTATTGGAGCCAATATCTGATAATATAACACAGTCATATTTATTTAACTCTTCCATTGTATAAGGAAATTGCTCACCAGCTAGATGATTTGGTAAAAATTCAACAGTATAACCACCTTTTTCCAATGCTTCCTTCAACCATTTCTCACCCGTTTCATAAACAGCGGTGTTAAAAGTGTCAAAACCTTTTACATGTGTTGTGTGGCTCAGCCAAGACTCACCAGCCAGTAATATTTTTTTGCTCATTATTTTCTCCTATCTATCACCCCAATTAAGTATTAATTGGGCATATATTAAAATTGCTTCATAAAATGATTCTATTTCAATGTGTTCATCAATCACATGACATTGAGCGACCTCTCCTGGACCAAATTGCAAAGTATGACACTTAGCTATATTTTGCCATAGGCGAGAGTCACAACCACAGAAAGAGCCAACACGTTTGACTTTACGTCCTAAAGCTTGTGAATAAGAAGCTTCAAAAGTCTTCATGAAATCTGAATCCATTTCTGCTTCAAAACCTCCACCTGCTTGATATTCTGTTATCTTTGGTAGGTGGTCTTTCAGCCAATTATCGCCAGAGCTCACTCTCATTATTGCATCAGTCATTTCATCAACAACCTGATCATGACTCATCTGGTTGGGAATATAATGAATACATGTTTCAAAAACACACTTATCAGCGACAGTAGATCCAGCAGTACCCCCATGAATTGTTCCAACATTGTATGATGGAGATGGTAGGTAAAAGTGCTTTTTAGTAAGCAACCAATTGTATTCAACTTCATCCAATGCATTGATGACTTTCATAGCCTTTCTTATTGCACTGACACCTTGAGCTTTTTTACCTGAATGAATTGCAAGTCCACTGACTTCAACTCTCAGAAAAACAAATCCCATATGGGCTATCACAAGTTCATCTGAAGTTGGCTCACATACAACTACACCATCAGCTCTCTGTCCACTGTAGATGGCCTGCATTGAGCCATTTCCACCACCTTCTTCATCACAAACAGATGTAATTGTTACATCACCAGGTAATTCAATATTTGAATCCTGCAAAAGCTTGATGGCCATTATTGGAGCCATGAGACCTGCTTTCATATCTGCAATTCCACGACCATATAACTTACCATTCTTTAAAGTTGGTTCAAAAGGAGGATTTGTCCATTTGTCCTCATCTCCGGGTGGCATTACATCAACATGACCATTAAACAGAAGACTCTTTCCACCCTTTTTACCTTCAAATTTTGCATACACATTGAATCGATCATCTTGAACATGTCCAAGGTTCCCTTCTTTGTATTTTTTATATGTACACTCTATAGCTCTTTCATCCATAGGGTCCGTTATAATTTCAGAAGCATTCATTTCTTCGAACAATTTTATCAGATAGTCCTGTCCATTCTTCTCTCTGCCTCCTTTGATCCCATGACCTAAATCTTGTGTATCTTTTGAGACCAGTTCTTTCAAACAATTTAAATATTCTTCCTTATGCAATTCCAAATTCTTTTTCAAATCATTCATTATTTTTGTCCTTATGAATATTGCTGAATGCTGCTTT
>JALNVT010000130.1 GCA_023231265.1 Sphaerochaetaceae bacterium | reverse complement strand
CTATTCTTTTATAATAGAGACTACATTTAATCGTGTCTATATTTCATTATCATACATGAATAAAGTTCTTTACATTCTTATGTAGAATAAGCAATTAGATGATTATCAGAACAAGTTTTATTATAAATTGACATAGCAAAAAAATCCCCTCAGCAATCAAATAAATGAAATACTGAAGAGATTTATTGCACAATATAATTCAAACTGACTCACAATCTGTTGAGTGATTCAGATCAAATTTTTATTGAGCTCTGCTTATTGCTAGATCTTTATTCATCTTCTCGCTGAACTTATCAATATTCAAGAAATACATTATTATTGCAGAGGCAATCATCAATACAATAGGCATGTATATTTTGATGGCCTTCATAGCAAAGATTGTACTTGCAGCTTGCATATCAATTCCAGCTTTATAATGACCATAGGACAACAACCATCCAACCAATGCTGTTCCAATGCCTGTACCAACCTTCATACCAAAGCTTGCAGCACTGTAAGTCAGACCATCAATTCTATTTCCGCTTGTCCACTCTCCATAATCCACTACATCGGCAATCAGGGCAAATAGACCTGCAGTCATAGGAACCATACCAACACTACCAATAACAGTAGCAACTATGATACCTGTAAGAGATTCTGAAGCAAAAGCCATTATTGCCAAGGATACAAGTCTGATGATATAACCACCGAACATGCTCTTCCATTTACCAATTCTTTTAGCTACAGATGGGAATATCATCAAACCAATCAACATAGGAATCAATGCACTTATGTTCAGTAGAGCAAAATGGTTTATGTTTCCAAGAACGTCTCTTGCATAATAAATGTTGATACCTGAATCAAGACCTGCACCAGCATAGTTTATTATGAACATGAAGGATATCATTATGAAATACTTATTCTTAAATAGAACCTTCACATCAGTTTTGATGTTGCAATTCTGCTGCTTAACTTCTTTTGGTTGATTTCTCTCTCTTGTGAATACAGCTGTAATCATCAAGAAAGCCAATGCAATCAAACCGTAGATAATAGATAGCTTTGACCAACCAACTTTTGCAATCAATTTTACACTCACTGTTGAAATGACAATAATTGCCAACACAGTGAATATAAATCTGATGCTACTTATTGTAGTTCTCTCATCTTGATTATCTGTTATCAAGGATAGCAGGGTGTTATAAGATAAATTACTTACAGTGTAAGCAATTGCTGTTATGAAGATATATGTGATGTAAGCATATACTGTTTTCTGAGTTATACTGAAACCAGTAGGCACATTGAACAGCAGAATCAAACCAAGTGCCATCGCTGGTGCACTCAAGAAGATCCAAGGTCTCGCCTTACCCCATCTTGAGTTTGTTCTATCAATAACAAGTCCCATTCCAATATCTGAGAATCCATCCAATAATCTTGCAATGAGCATCATTGTTCCAACCGCAGCAGCACTCAATCCAACGCTATCTGTATAATACATGGTAACAAACATGCTTATTGTTGACCAAATAAAATTACAACCAGCGTCACCAAATCCATAAGCTAACTTCTCATGAAATGGTACAAACCCCTTCTTTTTTTCCATTGACTATTTCTCCTTTATAGTTAATTGACCTTCTATCAAATCTTCTTCAGCAGAAGAGGATCCAATAAATAACTCGTACTCCATATTTTCTACAACCATCTCTTTAAGCTCTTCATTGTAGTAAGCAATCTCCTCTATAGGACATGAGATTGAAACAGTCTTCTTCTCTCCTGCAAGCAATGAAACTCTTTCAAATCCTTTTAAAGTTTTTACAGGTCTATCTAATTTTGAGTGAGAGTAGCCAACATACATCTGAACAACTTCAGTACCATCGACTTCCCCTGTATTCTCTACAGTGCATGTAGCATTGATGTTGTTGGAATCAGCTGAGAATTCAGCATCTGAAACAGCAAACGTTGTGTAGGAAAGTCCAAATCCATAAGGAGTTGAACATTCTTTATGCTCTTTGTCTAATTTTGCATAACCATGATAATATTCGTAGAACTGCTCATCAGCGTGCCAATCAACCTGAGGAAGATCTTCTTCTTTCATTGGAATGACGAAAGGAGTCTTACCACTTGGATTTACCTTACCCATGAGAACCTCACCAATTGCAGTACCACCTTCCATACCAGGATAGTAAGCCAATAGGATTGAAGATACTGAATTCTTCCAACTTTCTGTCATGATGGTGTTACCACCAATAACTACAGCACAGCTGTTTTTATTTACCGGACCTACAGAATTCAAGAGTTCGATTTCATCATCATGAAGTTCAAGAGATAATCTATCTCCACCCATGCTCATGGTGTATCCATCTGTCTCGTTTTCTGATACAAATTCACCTTCATCATCAAAGTTGTAACCAACAACAAATACAACTGCATCAGCTGATTGAGCCAATTCCTTCGCATGCTGTAAATCAACTCCATCATTGAATATGACCTCAGCATTCTTAGCTACTTCAGATATTCCTTTGAAAGGAGTCACAACATAACTTGGGTAGACCTGACTTGATCCATGGTCTCCAATATTTTCTTTGTTTCCAAGTTTTCCAAGCACAACTATTTTTTTGGTTTTATCTTTGGCAAAAGGCAATACCTCTTCATTCTTGATTAGAGTCAAACTCTCTCTTGCAGATTGCAGAGCCAATGCAACATGCTCTTTGCAGCCAATAATTGAAGGATCAACTGGCTTTTGAGAGTTATATGCTTCCTCAAATGTGATCAGCGTTCTTACAATTCTTAAAGCTGCTTCATCAATCTTTGATTCTGGAACCAGTTTGTCCTCAACAGCTTTGACCAATTTATCACCAAAGAACTGAGTGCTGCACATCTCAATGTTCTGACCACCATTAGCAGCCTCAACAGTATCTCTTACACCCCACACAAAATCACTCATAACAAAACCATCGAAGTCCCATTCGTTGTTCAGAACTTGATTCAATAGGTAATCACTGTGACCACAGTGAACGCCTTCATACTTGTTGTATGAGCTCATTACAGAAGCAGCTCCTGCATCAATCAATTTTTTAAAGTGTGGTAAGAAGACCTCACGTTCTGTTCTCTTTGAACATGTGACACTTACATTGAATCTAGCAAATTCCATCTGGTTGAAGGCATAGTGCTTTATACAAGCCACAACATTTTCATCCTGCACACCCAATGCAAGCTCTCTAGCCATCTCACCGATGTGGAAAGAATCCTCACCGTAAGTCTCTTGGCTTCTGCCCCATCCTGGGTTGTAAGGTAAATTCATGCAGACACCTGCAAATGTGTTTCCTTTGAATGCTCTAACTTCCTTACCAATTGCAGAACCAATCTTTTTCTCAAGCTCTTTATCAAAAGAAGCACCACGTGCCATGGTTACAGGAAAACATGTTGCTTTTCCAACACCACATACAACACCTCTTGGGCCATCACAGAATTTCATTGCAGGAATATTTGCTTCTTCAATGCCACCTGCATCATATGGACTGTCGTTGTAGTGTGCACCTTCTTTACCTTCCATTATGTCGGCAAAGATTTCTTCCACACTTTTGTTTCCTCCCATCAAGAAAACTTTTTCTTCCAAGCTTAATTTAGCTACAATTGCTTTGGCTCTTTCTGTATTTGAAAGCCGTTTTGTTTTGTCACAGATCATTTATTTCTCCTATTTTGTTTTTATATATGATTTTAATAATGCAGTAGCATTTGATTTGCTGAAACTTAGATATCCTTGAATACTTGGATTGTGTCTGACTGTCATTCCATTGTTTCGGTAGCTGTTTGGAGTGACTCCAATTATCTTTTTGAAGTTCCTATAGAAAGTATTTTCTGTTCCAAAGCCACATCTTTCTGCTATCACAACTATTGAAAGTTTGCTTGTATTTAGCATTCTTTTGGCTTTTTCAACCCTGATTTTATTCAACGTTTCATATGGAGACTCTCCAAGATTCTCTTTAAAAAAACGATATATGGTCTTCTCACTCATCCCACATTTCTCATATAGCTTCATAAGTACATTCTCATCCTGATAATTCTCATTCAGATTATTCAACATATTGGCTAGCCTTGATTCTACTGCGTTGTTTTCTAATGAATTGTTATCACTGCAGATATCGTGTGGAATGCTTTCATGGAAGGTCGAGATCATTGCATACAGATTTGAAAGAATCTTAAATTGAGATGCATTTGTTTTCATATTTGAAGACAATATGATGCTGGCTATGTTCTCTCTGATTTTAGAGTAAGCCTCTTCATTTTCTGAATCTTCACATCTGGAGCCTTCCAAGATAAAACTGTATCTGAGACTTGGATCTTTAAAATCCCTGAAAAAAGAAGGTTCAATCTGAATCAAAGCACATAGATTATCTGAACTGCAGTTTCTGATCTCATGAAATGTTTTTGAGTTTATGAGCATCAGATCTCCCTGATTGCAAACTATTGAACGAGTTGCCTTTGTCACCGTGATGCTACCGCGAAGGACCAATATAATTTCATATTCAAAGTGCCAATGAAATGTCGAATAATCTATCGATGTTGTAAAAGCTTTTAATGGTAATTTTTTAGAATGCTCTATTGTCTCAAATATGAAATTGTTCATTTCGTAGCTCCTTTGTGTAAACAATAATAACTCACAATATTTTAGGTGCGTTATTAATTTTAGACTTTTCTACTATTAAATTAGGACAAGTCAAATCCTGATTATTTAATTATTTTTCAAATACAGTCTTATAAGAGATTAAATGCTTTCAAATAAACAAGACCTCTCAATCGAAAGCAATAGCTCAAAAGAACATTGCAATTGCTCTGGCTATGGTACTATAATTTTACAGGCCTGAACTATTGATTGTGATGGTAATTAAAAGCCAAAAGAGGATATTAAAATGGAACACAGAGAAATATATGATGATCTCAAGCACTATTTGACAATGGACAAAGAGGAATTTGATGATTCCATAAAAAAAAGAGCCTTTGATACCCTCCTGAATCACAATGATGGTTATGTTGAGGTTTCTGCATTGTTGGCTCTTACCAATGTCTGTAAGAACGACTGCACTTACTGTGGACTTGGAAGAAGCAATCATATAAAGAGATTCACCCTAGATGAGGAGAGTGTTATCAATTCAATTGACTTTGTTGCAGACAACAATATAAAGGAGATCTTCTTCATTGGTGGAGAGAATCCTGCAATAAAGATTGATACATACATAAAATATATTGAAGCTGCTAAAAGCAGAGGGTTGAAGACAAATCTTGCCATGGGTGTCTTCAACAAGAAGGAATATGAGATGCTAAAGGCTGCAGGCCTCGATACATACACATTGAAATTTGAAGAATCAAATCCAACATTATTTGAGACCTATAAAACAGATATATCTTTTGAAGATAGAATGAATGCAATCCATCAGGTAAAAAAGGCAAATTTGAAACTCGCTTCAGGAAGCATTGTTGGATTGAGTGGCCAGACAATAGATGATGTTGTAAATGACATAAAACTAACTGTGGACCTTGATGTTGAATGGATTCCAATTGTTCCATATCTTCCAGCGAGTGGAACAAAGATGGCAGAGACCACTCCAAAAGGAGATGTTGAGCTCACATTGAGAGCAATATCTCTTCTGAGATTGATGCTACCTGACTGCAGAATAACAGCAGCACAGCCCAGCAGTGTGGATGGTTCAGGATTTGGAGATAGAGATGGTAACATTGAAGCACTGAAGCATGGAGCAAACATGCTATTTGTAGAGGTGACACCATACGCTCTTAAAAAATTATTTTCTATAACAGACAACAGAACACTGCCAAGACTACAAGAAATAAAGGATCTTGTGAGTCCTTTGAATCTGAAGATCAGATAACACATATACTCAAGGACTGACATCATCACAGAAGAAGCTCTCTGAGGTCTTCTGACGAACTTTATCTGTTTGCATGCAACATCGCTCGCTGAAGATTCAAAACAGGTCTGGCCTCTTGTATGTCCCTCTCACTGAGAGATTAAATGATCCCATCCTTTCGGATGGGATCTCGTAATTATATAACTTTGATATTTATTATCATCTTTTCTTTTGGACCCCAATAAAGGAATTCCTCATGAACAGGAGCACCCCAACTGTCATCACCACCAACACCGCAGTTTCCATGAAGGATACGTACTGTATTGTAATTATGATGTCCAAGATCTTCTGGATGTTTTGCATCTTCCAATTCATGTGGATTGTATGGAAGAACAGAACCTTCAAAATTGCTGTTGCATGTGATTCTCAAACCATGTCCCTCTGCATTCAATATCTCAAGATAACGTAAATCTGTAAGATTTCCATTCTCCTGTGGATTTACATATGGGATGTAGCAATCTTTTACCTTTCTTGTTGCAATTCCAAGAACACAGCTTTCCTTTCTATCGCTGTATGATTCTCTGATTGTGTTACCATAATAGTGAACAGTATCAAATTCATCACTCAAACCGAAGGTGATACCAAAGCAAGGTAGATCACTTGGAAATTTAGGAGGATCTATTTCAATATCGAAAGAATTGTCATCATAGAAGGTCTGAACTGCATCAGTTTCATATGGTCCAAATTTGATATGATTCAAGATCTTTCCATCTTCTGCTGTATATTTATCGCAGTAACTGTACATGGATGAAAGTTTGTAGCTCATCCACCTTGCTATGTTGAAATTAGGATAATCATTTGAAACAGGAGCTCTCCATGTTTCAAGTTGAATCTTTCTTGCAATGATGTTCTTCTGATCAACCAAGATGGCATTTGGAAGACCATCAATCTTTCTGGACATAACAATTGCATCAGATAATGGAACACCATGTCCCATTATTCCTTCTATTACATTTGATATCTTCTTCTTTGTATCCTTTTTAATTGCATCTCTGATCACACATGTTGTTGTAAAGATATCACCATAGGATACCTTGACAACAATCTCACCTGATTTGGTTTTGAAATCATCAGAGCCCTTTATATCAAAGAATCCAACACTTCCAGCTTCGATTGATAGATCAAGTTTGACAACTTCAAATACAGCACCATCTTCCATGTATGAGATGCTGAATTGAGCATCATCAGTTGCTGTGTAACTTCTTCTGTTCTCAACTCTGACTCTACTCTTATCACTCTCCACATAAATCTTTACAGGAGAGAATTCATGCTTGATCTCCATCATCTTAGAAGATCTGTCACTGTCAGCTAGAAGTATTCCATTGCTGCAGAAATCATCATCAGTTGGGAATTTGTAATGAGTGCCACTGTAGACAAAATCACCTTCTTTTAGATTTTGATCTCTGAAGTCCCAGATGAAGCCACCAAGATAAGCTTCATACTTATCTTCCAATTCTGTATAGATATGAAGTCCACCACAGGAATTACCCATTGCATGATTGTATTCACATAGCAT
>JALNVT010000129.1 GCA_023231265.1 Sphaerochaetaceae bacterium | reverse complement strand
TTCTTTTTCCCAAGCTTCTTTATCTTCCACAACTGAAGGCCAAAAAGGATAAGTTCGACACTGAAGAGGTCTTGCAGAATAGCAAGTGCAACCATTTTTACTTAGAAAAATGCAATCATAATTCTCTCTTTCTAGCAAACTAATTCGATATCCAATACCAATATCCACTTTTCTACAATATTTTGCAATAAAATCTTCTTGAGATAAAGAAAAATGAGTAGAAAGTCTGTCCAAATCTTCCTGGCTCAAAAAAACATAACCAGGTTCTACGCTGCAGCAGTAATTGCAACCTTGACATTCGAAGTATAACCCTTTTTTAATAATTTTACTCATTTTTCCTCACTAAACCTTAAATACAACAAGGTCTTCTCAAATAGAGAAGACCTAATAGTTGGGGAGAGAAGGATTCGAACCTTCGAAGGCGTAGCCAACAGATTTACAGTCTGGCCCCTTTGACCGCTCGGGAACCTCCCCGTTAAATACACTTAGGAATTTACTGATTTTTGGGCTTAAAGTCAACAGTTTGTATCAAAAAAGTTCATTATTTGCTCAAAAAAAGCTATTTTGCTTTTTTATCGTCTATTTATATGAGATTTTATTATTCATTTATTAAATCATGATGATTAAAACAACAATCCATACGTTTTACCAATTTGTTTTGTAAAAAAATGAACTGATGACGATATGATCTCTCAAAAAAAATTAAAAAAATTTATTTTCTATTGACAGATTATCAACTCTGCTATAGTATCACCCATACACGCCACCTTAGCTCAGTTGGTCAGAGCACGTGATTTGTAATCTCGGGGTCGTCAGTTCGAATCCGACAGGTGGCTAATAGAGACCTTCATTAATTTGAAGGTCTTTTTTTATATACTCACCTTTTTACATTAGGTTTCAGCAACAATTATCCCATTCATTTTTGGTGTTACTGATCATGTAAAATTTAATAATCTAACTCTCAACAATCAATCGCTTACAATCTTATATATTTCTCATTATGGATTTGTCATTTACAAAATAGCCACATACTCTTTCATCCCTCCAACCATGACTGGATAAAAATTATTCAATTAAATTGTTTAAAAATTTTTAAGTACAATAATTTCTATATCCACCCCCGTAAAATCAATATATCTATGTTTGATAAAAAGCTTTCAAGTAAAATATCTAGGATAGAAATTTACAGAACACTTACAATCAAACTTTTGAATTTACCTTTTCTTAAAAATTTGACAAAAATAAATTGTGATCTTTTTTTTATCATACGCATATTTATATCTATTTTTACAAAAATTAATGGCATTATTATGTAATTCTTTATTATTTCCAACTTTATTTTTTTCCAATAACTTAACACAAAGAGATTTCAAACCTTGAAAAAATACACCACCATAAATTATTCATTTATTTTAAAAAAACTAGTTGACAGGATATAGCAAAATTTCTATACTACGCTACGTTATTTAGGTTAACGAAAAGCAAGTTAAATAAACAATAAATGCCACCTTAGCTCAGTTGGCCAGAGCACGTGATTTGTAATCTCGGGGTCGTCAGTTCGAATCCGACAGGTGGCTTAACTTTTATTGTTATTTTGACTTCTATTGACTTTAATATATGCCACCTTAGCTCAGTTGGTCAGAGCACGTGATTTGTAATCTCGGGGTCGTCAGTTCGAATCCGACAGGTGGCTAATTTTTAATGTTAATTGTTAATTTGTATTGACTACAGTAAATGCCACCTTAGCTCAGTTGGTCAGAGCACGTGATTTGTAATCTCGGGGTCGTCAGTTCGAATCCGACAGGTGGCTCAATTTACCAATAGTCCTTTTAAATAATATCAAATGCCACCTTAGCTCAGTTGGTCAGAGCACGTGATTTGTAATCTCGGGGTCGTCAGTTCGAATCCGACAGGTGGCTCAATTAAAGCTTCAATTAATTTTGAAGTTTTTTTTATTTTTAAACCCTAAATTCTAAATTTTCATCAGTTTTATAAATCATTCGATTCTGGAAGTTCAAATACTACGTTCACAAAATCAAAACTAACTAAGAAGTAAAAAAAAAGATGACCCTAAGATCATCTACATCAGTAAGATATTATTTTAATGAATAAATTCAGGTCTGAGGTTCGCTGCACGTCGTAAATAAACAGGACTCAAATTTGATTTGCTTGTTTTAAAAACTATCAAGACTCTTATCACTTTTTTCATCATTCCAGTTATTTCAACTTCTTGACTGCAGAACAAAGGTATCTCTGAACCATATCCACTTGCCCTCAAAGCTGCAGCAGGATTTCTAGATTTTAAATCAGATGTCTGAGTGAACATTATGTACAAGATATCTTTCTCTTCAATTTTATTCTCCTGTAGAAGAGTTTCAAACAATTCAAGAATTGCTTTATCAATCTCTGTCTTTTCATCTATCTCTACAGTAGTTGCACCTCTAAGTGCTGCTGTAGTGCTTATATTTCTCATATCTACTCCTAAATATTAAATTATATGATTATTTTTACAATATCACCAGACTACTTCCGGCGAATTCATTTATCAAAGAAAATCCTAGATCAAAGAGTACTACAAGGATTATTCTTACAAGTGTACCAAAGAAAGGTTTTACCGGAAATATCTTATCTTTGAAGAATAAAGCCAAGCAGTAAACAAACAGCCATATTCCAAATACCAATGTAAACATTATAAAAAGTTTTAAAAAATTTGATATAGCGGCACAATATTCACTGCTGACCTCATAATTCAAACACAATATATAAAATGCAAGTAAAGCCATTGTTATAAACACTAGATACCAGTGAATTCTGGCTCCCATTTCAAGAACTCTTCTTCTACTTAACACAATTAATTCCTATTTTTAATTTACCAATGTTCTTCTCTTGGTACTGAAAAGACTGTATATACAGCTCCATTGTTTGTCTCTACAAGTAAATTACCTTTATTAGCTTCATTTGATAAAGAAAATAAATTACTGCTTATATTCATATTGTCTAAAGGCCATTTTAAATTTTTTGCTGTTACGGTGCATTTCTCATTGAGTGTGGCTGGCATGATTGATACAGTCTCACCTTTTGCTGTTTCAAAAGACCTCTTTCCATCTACAAGATACATAGCTTCTTTACGAGTTATCCAACATTTAGGACAACCATATTTATTGAACAATGACCAGATATTCATTAGATGATCCATTCGTCCTTCACCACCACCTATCAGAATATAATCTTCAAAGCCTAAATTCTTGACATATCGTATAGCAAGTTCTGTATCGCTATAATCTTTATCTTTAGGGAATTTCTCAATAGCTATCTCGTTCAAAAGAGTAAGATTTTGAATTGAATCAAAATCTCCAATCGCTAAGTTGCATTTCAATCCCAATATCACAGCTATCTCCAGACCACTATCTGCTGCTATAATATAATAACCATCAAGTGGTAGCGTTTCAGGGATAAATAAAGGTGCATTTCCCCCTGTTACAACAATTGCCGTATTCATAAAAAAAGTCTCCTAAAAAAATAGTTGCGAAAACCATCTATCAATGGTAATCTAAGTGCAACAAACCACAACATTGAAAGAGGTAAATATGCAAAATGCAATTGACAGATTAAGCAAGCTTGCTTTAAATCCAGCTGATATTATGCTCCCTAAACAGGAACTTGACCTATACAAATGGGCAGTTGTTGCCTGTGACCAGTATACATCAAATAAGGGCTATTGGCAAAGAGTAAAAAATACAATCAGAGATAATCCAAGTACACTTAATTTAATTTTCCCAGAAGTCTACTTAGATGAAGGAAATGATGATGAAATTATTACAAATATCAATAAAAATATGGAAAACTATGTAAAAAGAGATATTTTTGATATTTACAAATCTTGCTTCTTTTTAATAAAGCGAACAGTTGGTGGGAAAAGTAGATGGGGTCTGATTGGAACTCTTGATTTAGAAAAGTACGATTACAGTGCCGATTCAACTTCACTTATTAGAGCAACAGAGGGTACAATCTTATCTAGAATTCCACCTAGAAAAAAAATTCGAAAGAATGCTCCATTAGAATTACCACATATCATGGTACTTATTGATGATAAAAAAAGGTCACTAATCGAACCATTTGCAAAGGATGTATCAAAACTTACAGAAGTTTACAACACTAAATTGATGGAAAATGGTGGTGAAATACAGGGATATCTATTGAATACTGAAGAACAGTTCAATAGCATTGCTGATTCACTTGAAGGCCTTTACAATCAATTAGATCCAAAAAATCCACTTTTATTTGCAATGGGTGATGGAAACCACTCTTTAGCAACAGCTAAGAGCTGCTGGGAGGATATTAAAAAAGGATTGAGTGAGGAAGAAATTAAAAATCACCCTTCTCGTTTTGCCCTTGTTGAAATTGAAAACATTCATGACGATGGTCTGCAGTTTGAACCTATTCACCGTGTTTTATTTGATATAGATAAAGAGAAATTTGAAGATCTATTGATAAAGCATTGTTCATCTTTTGAAGTATCTAAAATTGATGATAAAATTGAACTCAAAAATGCCATAGAAGAAGTTGAAGGACAAACTTTCGGTTTTGCCACAAAGAATGATGGTATTCTTCTTTATAAATTAGAAGATCCAGAAGGCTCAATTGCAGCTGCTACAATTCAGTTGATTTTAGATGAGATGGTTGAAAATAAAATTGGTACTCTAGATTATATTCATGGCTTTGAAGATACAATTGAACTTGGTACTCAACCAGGAAACATTGCTATTTTGATGCCTGATGTATCAAAATCGACTTTCTTTGATGCAATAATCAAAGATAAGGCCCTACCAAGAAAGACTTTCTCTATGGGAGAGGCAAATGAAAAGAGATATTATTTAGAAGCTCGTTCTTTAATTAAATAATAGCCAAACAAAAAAATGAAGCCAAAGTAAATTATTATAATTGCTTTGGCTTTTTCTATTAGACTATTAGATTAAAGATGTTTGTATTATTCTAGAGATTTTTCTACGAGTGATGTAGCGTTAAATTTACCATCTCTCAGTATTTTAAAAGGTTTTTTTGTAGCATCTATGAGTGTGGATGGGATGGTTCCTTGCAAGTCTGTATCTACGACAAATCCTGGAACTCTTTCTTTATAAGCCAAGATTATATCCATGATATTGGTAAGTGATTGAAATCCTGTTTCATTGACACTGGTTGAATAAATTGGAGAGTCCAATTCTTCCATTATTGCCTGCAAAAACGGGTCTGATGGAACTCGAACTGCAAGTGTTCCACCATCTTTTTTATTGAGTACAGCAGTAAGAGGAGCAGGCCAGACAAGCTCAACTTCTTTTGGTATTTCACACAATTCCTTAGCTTGTTTCAGAGTAGCAAGTACCAGAAAAGGTTTGGTTTCTTCCCTAGGTTTCAATTCTCTGAGATTATTTTCACCACTACCATATTTGGCACATAACCCATATATAGTGTCACACGGTAAAACCATAACCTTATCTTCTCTTAACATTGCTACTGTTCTTTTAAAAGTTTTTTGGTCCTGTAAATATAAAACTTCAGAAGTTTCTTCCTTCATATTTATCCTCATCCTTTCCATTATTTTTATCTTTCAATATTAACGAAAAACTTATAGTTATTACAAGTCCTATAATTATAGAAATTTCAAAAAAAAATGCATTACTTTTAGACTTTTTAGTAACTTTTTTAGTTTCTGCTTGATTTGTTATTAAAGAGTTATCAAATAAAGGATCATCAATATCATTTGAATATTCATAAAAAGTTACATGGTCTCCTTCATTTACATAACCTAATTTAAATGCATTATCTAAAATATATTTGCCATTTAGCAAATCTGTTTTATATTTTTCAAGATTTGTCACATCAGAAGACAGTTGATCTATCTCCTTCTGTTGCAGCTCAACTTGCTCTTTAATAGCATAATAATGCTTTAAACCACTAGAAGATACGAATGTAAATAAAATAAGATACGAAATTAACGTAGTTATTGTGAATAATTTCAAATATTTTGTTGTCATAAGTTCCTTCACATTATATAATGGAATAAGTATAGTGTTACTTAGACAAAAATGCAAATAACCTTTGGAGGTAACAATGGCTAAAAATTCAGGATACGCAAGAAGTATATTTTTCTCACTTGTAATTTCAATAATAATATTGTTAGCAATAGGATTCTTATCAGTTAATTACTTAGTGCCATTATATGATATACAATCTCAAGATATTTATAAATTCATGATTTATCTGTTACCAATTATTATTGGAGCAGCTTTTATTGAAATTGGGACAATGATTTCAAGTAAAGAAAAATCTAATGATTTAGATCCTTATGATCAATTACCTCGAAATTCCTATGACAATCCTCTCTATGCAGATGTCAATGATGATCCACTAAATACCAATTTAGTTTCTCAGGCAGATACACAGTTTGTTCCTCTACATGAAGAGAAAGTTGATGTTGCACCTTCTGTCGAAGAGAGCTTCAATACCATAGCAACACCTGCAAATGAAATAAAACCTGAATCTGAACTACCCGTATCCCTTCAGCAGAGACTTTTAGCATTGAATAATGATGAAGCAGAGATGGCTCTTTCATATCTTGAATCAAACACAACCTATTGTAACAGTGTATTAGAAGAATCTACTGCACAAAAATTATTGGGATTGACTGAAAAAGAAGCTAACAAGCTATTGTTCCTATTATCAGAAGAATCTAATGTTGTTGAAGCCGATGCTGTTGAATTACCATTTGATGAGCACACTGCAAGTGCAATAATGAACTTCACAGAAGAACAAGCAAAGGATGCTGTTGAATACATCCTTAATGGTCCCAAGACAGAATTCATTCCAGTTAAGTACTCAGGAGAGTTTGACGGCTCAGTTAATGCAGTACTTCAAACTGAAATTAAAAATGCCAAAGAATTCGAATATGAGGTCTCTCTTGTATTGATGAATGTTGAGAACAAAGAGGATCCAGAAGAATTACAGATGCTTTTAGATAATGTTTCATCAGCTTGTTTCAACTTTACAAAAGAAGACGGAAGTGTTTATTTGATCTTCCCTCTTTATAACGAAAGTGAGGCACACGCTGTACTTAAAAAAGCATTCAACAACATCAATCATACATTTAAATATGGACTCACCTCTTTAAATGAAAGATATGATGTAGAAGTTCCTACATTGATGAATGAAGCTTTAGACAATTATAATAATGTAAATTAACATTATGAGTCTTAAAACAAGAGCAGTAAATCTGCTCTTTTTTTATGTTCCAACGTTGAATCGTGTAGGCAGACACCTCACGATGCCAACCTCTCACACCACCAACGCCGTACGGTTCCGTAGCGGGCGGTTCAATTTACAATCGCAAAGGATGTTACATTGGTACTAAACCTTTTAACATCCTTTC
>JALNVT010000128.1 GCA_023231265.1 Sphaerochaetaceae bacterium | reverse complement strand
CGCAAAACGTTTTATTTAGTTATACCAATAATTGAATAAAATTGGTTTAATTCGATATAACGGATTAGTTTTCTTTGAATTGAAAAATAGATAGGCATTCCATACTGGTCTTGATATTTATTTTAATTGAGCTCTCACTCTTTACTGTTCTTTAAATTATACAGGATTGAAAAGAGAGCTTTGGTATCAATTGGTTTTGATATGTGTCCATTCATTCCAGATTGAGAGGCCTTCTTCACATCTGCATTGAATGAATTAGCTGTCATTGCATAGATTGGAATATCTTTTGCATAATCACTGTCTAGATTTCTGATTCTTCTTGTGGCTTCATATCCATCCATAACAGGCATCTGAATATCCATAAGAACTGCATCATATAAAGTCTCTTTTCTTTCAATTTCTTTCAGAGCAAGCAATCCATTTTCAGATACAGTAACAAGAGCACCCTTCTTCTCCAGAAGTCTTGATTCTATAAGTTGATTCATCTTATTATCTTCAGCAAGAAGAATTTTCATTCCATCGAGTCTCAAATCTGAAGCATCTGCTTCTTCCTGTTTGCTATTAATTTTAACATAATTCAAATTTGAAATTATTTTATCAAAGAGTTCGGATGCAAATATTGGTTTTCTGATGAAAGCTTCCGAGCCAAGGTAATGTGAATGTTTTTTGTATTCATCAATATCATAGCCTGTTATTATCACCATGCAGAGTTTGTTTTCAATCGATGCCCTGATGTTTTTGAAAATTTCAAGTTGGTTTATTTTCATATCCACAATGAAAAGAGAATACTCACATTGATTCTTCTTTCTGTCATTGATGCTTTTTATAGCCAAATGTTCTGTTGTGCAGTATTCATTCTTGATGTTCCATCTGTTCAAAATAGAGGAGATATAGCGGCAGGAAGTTTCATCCTCATCTACTATCAGTACATCTAGTTTTTTTATCTCAAATGCTGAAACTTTTTCATCCTCAAAACTAATTTTCAGAGGAATTTTAACTGTAAAAGTAGTTCCTACATTTACCTGGCTCTTAACATCAATATCACCATTCATCAGCGTTACAAGTCTTTTGCAGATGGACAAGCCAAGGCCACTTCCACCATATCTTCTCACAGTGGTAGCATCTTGCTGTTCAAACTTCTGAAACAGTCTTTCTTGCAGATCAGAGCTGATTCCACATCCTGTATCACTGACACTCAGATATAGAACTGCATCATCTTGCTCTACAGCTTCATCCAAACTGACAGCGATACTTCCACCTTTTTCCGTGAACTTTACAGCATTTGAGAGCAAATTCAGAAGAATCTGTCTTATTCTATAGCTATCACCAATCAAAGATTCATACTCAATATTTGACATGTTGAATTTAAAATCAATACCTTTATCTTCACATTGCTGGTAATAGATGTTTGTAACTGAATATATTGTTTCCTTCAAATTAAACTTCTGATTTGCAATTTTCAACTTACCCGACTCAATTGCTGACATGTCCAGTACATCATTTATAATAGAGAGCAATATCTTTGATGATTGATCTATCTTCTTGACATAATCCTCAGCAATATCTCTCTCATCAAGACTCTCCTCCAACAGAAGGTTCAAACCAATTATAGCATTCAGTGGTGTTCTCAATTCATGTGACATATTGGCAAGAAATTCTGATTTAACTTTAGATGCCTCATTTGCTCTTTTATTTGCTTCTCTCAGCTCCTCATTCTTTTTTGCTGTTTTGTTATTTTGATAATACAGGAAAATCAAAACAATCAAGAGAAAAATTGCAGTGGTGAATATTTCAACTTTGTATTCTGAAAAGAATACTTGAAAGAGATGCTGAGAATATGTGGACTGCTCCTCATCAATCAATGAGAAGTTTATATTTGTTGTATCTAGAGTAGATATAGCTTTATCAATTATATCAAGATAAGTTGAATCAACGTTCTCTGATACGGCAAAGCAGTGTATCAGAAAAACACCATTGGCAACAAAAGAATCCAAATTTCTTGTATTTTCTAACTCCCATTTGTTCTGAAGAATGTTGTAATCTTCTATGATTGCACCACTGACCTCTCCATTGTTGATTGCATCAATGCAGGCCTGTGGAGTGTCATAATTCTTCAATTCAATATCTGTTAGATTTCTTTTGATTTCCTCGGTATGATTTATTATTTCATAAGGGATTGCATATACTTTTGCATCTTCGTGTGCAGACAATCTATTTTTAATGATTGTAACCTGCGATTCAAGATATGGAACTGAAAGATTTAAATCATACTCTCTGGCTGCATGATAGTCATTTGGGAACTTACTCAACATATCAATCTCGCCATTCTTCAGAGCATCAAGCTCTGCTTCTCTATCAGCAAAAGGGACAAG
Source organism: Sphaerochaetaceae bacterium (assembly GCA_023231265.1). Classification (GTDB taxonomy): domain Bacteria; phylum Spirochaetota; class Spirochaetia; order Sphaerochaetales; family Sphaerochaetaceae; genus Pleomorphochaeta. The sequence goes on along the minus strand of JALNVT010000128.1, from coordinate 5,056 downwards.
CTGTATCTGCAGTCCTGATTCTTTAGAAATTTCCTTTATCAGAGAGACGACCAAACCGATGTAGGTGTTATCTACAGTTCTGTAATAAAATGGTTGATTATCTTCAAGAACTCCACATCTAAGGGTGTCTGAATCTTTGATGAATTCAATCTCTTTGTTGGTCAATAAGTTTTTTAAAGTACGTGATTTGTCGGTGTATGTTTTTGAAAGAAGATCATCCAAAAAAGTTGGATTTACATCATTCAATCTTTCAATACTTTCATCAAAAGCATCAAGCAGATAAGCTTTATCTTTTCTGCTCATAACATACATTGGTTCCTGAGAGAACTTTTGGATAATTTTTTCATTATCCATCAATATTGTTGTGTTCAATATGGAATAATCAATCTCACCTCTTTTGAGTTTCTCTCTGAGATCTTTTGTGGTGTTTCCTACAACATAGTTCACATCTATGCCATTCTCTGATAAAAAATCTCTCATCTTTTGAGAGCTTGCAGCGCCTTTTACAAGTCCAAAAGTGCTTCCTGCAAGTTTGGTATAATCACCATCCAACAATTCAAAATCATCTCTGGCGACTATATAACTGCTCATCATTGCTATAGGAGTTTTATTGAAACTGTAGAGATCAATTCGTTCTTCTGTTTTAAAAACACCGAACAGGAGGTCTGTTTTTCCTTTCCTGATACTTTCAAAACAATCATTCCAGTTATCGAGAACATAAGTTACATCCCAATCAAGATATCTGTTCAATGCAACTTGAAGATCAAAAGCATATCCGCCAATTTCAGTTTTGTCGTCATCTAAGATGTAAAAACCTCCATCATCATATGAAGATATTTTAACTGACTCATCTGCAAATATTGTATTTGAAGAGAACAAAAACATGATTGTCAAAAGCAGAGAGCAAATGTACCCATTCAAATGTCTATTGAAAGATAAGATATCAAGAAGTTTCATCTAAAAGCGTTCTCCTAAAACGTTTGCATTTTTCATTAAGTTTGAATTTAATGTTTAAATTTTAACAGAAATTTATTCGTTTTGCTACGATATACGTTAGAGGGAACTACTTTTATATTAAATTTTTACGCTTAAATACTGAAAAAAAATACTTAAAATGTTATAAAATAGAAATATTCATATATTTTAATGTATAAAAAAATCACCTGATGTTATTTTTGAGACAGCCATCAGGTGAAATATTTTTTTATTTAGAATTTATATTATCTGAACATGTACATGTTAAACAAAGATTCTAGGTATTCCTGCTTACCTGAAACAAGTTTGATATCCTTGTTGCCCAAAGCTGCAAGTGTCTCTAAATCCATCTTACCAGCTTCAAACAATTGGCCATTACCAGAATCAAATGATGAGTAACGATCTGCAATAAAACTGTCAAACTTTCCATCTTCAATGATTCTATTGGCAATTTCAAGTCCTAGAGCAAATGAATCCATACCACTGATGTGTGCTAAGAATAGGTCTTCATTGTCTGTGCTGTTTCTTCTTCTCTTTGCATCGAAGTTCAAACCACCTTTATCCAGACCGCCATTCTTCAAAATTACCAACATTGCTTTAGTTGTTTCATAAACGTTTGAAGGGAATTCATCTGTATCCCAACCATTCTGAGCATCACCTTGGTTTGCATCAACAGAACCGAGCATTCCATTATCAGCACAAACTTGAAGATCATGATCGAAAGTGTGACCAGCTAATGTTGCATGGTTGGCTTCAATGTTACATTTGAAGTCTTTTTCAAGACCGAAATCTTTGATGAAAGCAATTGCACTCTGTGCATCATAATCATACTGGTGTTTTGTAGGTTCCATTGGTTTTGGTTCAATCAAGAAGTTACCAGTGAATCCAATTTTTCTACCGTAATCTCGAGCCATTGTCAGAGCTCTTCCGAGGTGCTCTCTTTCTCTCTTCATGTCTGTGTTCAAAAGACTCATGTAACCTTCACGGCCACCCCAGAATACATAGTTCTGACCACCAAGTTCAACGTTAACATCAAGACAAGTCTTGATCTGTAGAGCAGTTCTTGCAACTACATCAAATTCAGGATTGGTTGTAGCACCATTCATGAATACTTTATCACTGAAGGCATTGGTTGTGTTCCAAAGCAATTTCACACCAGTAGCATCCTGTCTTTTTTTGAGCTCTTTAGCCATGTCATGCAAATTCTTCTGGTATTCATTCATATTCTTACCATGAGGTGCTACATCAGCATCGTGGAAGCAGTAATATGGCATTCCCATCTTTGTTGTGAATTCAAATGCAGCATCTGCTTTATTTACAGCATCTTTTAAAGGATCACTATCAGTGAAAGGGAATTCCATTGTAGGTCCACCAAATGGATCTGTACCATTTGCATTGAAACTGTGCCAATATGCACAAGCAAAACGAAGGTGTTCTTCCATTGTTTTTCCACCAATCATCTTATCTTTATCATAAAATTTGAATGCTAGAGGGTTGTCACTGTTTTTACCTTCAAATTCAATTTTGCCGATACCTTTAAAATACTCTTTGTTTCCTGTAAAATAATTCATTATTTTTGCTCCTTTGTAGCGAATATAGTTGAAAGTGCTGCATCATATTTTCTATATGTTCTGTAGCTCTCTTCATATTTAATGTTGTTTTTATGATCTGCATAATAGTGATTTTCCTCACTCATTCTGCAATATTCCTTAGCTGTATCATTTATCTTCTTCTTTTCAATTAAAGATAAAACCTGCAGGCATCCACCAAATGCTGCACTTTCTGTGATCTCTGGTATAACTACTTCAAGATCAAATGCATCACTTATCATCTGACACCAGACTTTACTTTTTGCACCACCACCTATCAATATAAGTTTCTTTGCAACAAATCCCTGTTCAACAAATGCTTCAAGTCCAACTTTCATCGAATAGATGGCACTTTCTAGAGCAGCTCTTGATATATTGGTTTCTGTGGTATTTGATGTATTGAGTCCAATGATTGTTGCCTTTCCATTTGGATAGTTAGGAGTTCTCTCACCATTGAAATAAGGAAGAAGAGTCACACCTTCACAGCCAATTGGGGCATCATTTGCCATCTTATCAAATTCTTTAACATCTTTTTTGAATAGATCTCTCATCTGCTCAGATGCAACTGTACAGTTCATTGTGCAGAGAAGAGGAAGATATCCTCCAGAAGATGAGATAAATGCAGCCAATCTTTCTTTTTCGTCTGTGATACATTTTTCACTGTAACCGAATAGAGTTCCACTTGTACCAAGACTCATAACAAGAGATCCATCTTCTGTACAACCTGTACCAATTGCTCCCATCATGTTATCTCCACCACCACAGGATACGATGCAGGATGTTTTGAGTCCCAATTCCTTGGCAGTGCTCTCACTGATATTGCCAGCTTTTTCTGTGCATTTGATGATTTTAGGAAGACATTCTCTCAGATCTCTATCTTCATCTATTGCATTCAAAACTTCTTTTGACCATTCTCTATTTCTAACATCAAAGAAAGCTGTTCCACTTGCATCCCCCTCTTCCATCACATAATTACCAGTTAGATAGTAATTGATGTAATCATGAGGCAGCAGTATATGAGCTAACTTATCATATCTTTCTTTGTTCTTTTCTTTTAAATAAAGGACTTTGGATGCTGTATAACCTGGAAGAATTTGATTTCCAATTAAATCAAAAACTTTCTTCTTACCACCAAGTCTTTCTGTTAAAGTTATACATTGTTCATGAGTAGATGTATCGCACCAAAGTTTTACAGGGACCAAAGGGTTGCCATTTTTATCAAGTGCAACAAAGCCATGCTGCTGTCCTGATACTCCAATCCCCTCAATCTTTTCTTTTATTGAACTTGGGATATTTTTAAAGCATTCCTTTATGGCATCAGTAAATAATGATGCCTCCTGTTCTCGAGTTCCATCCTCTTTGCTAATTAATGTATGTTTGAAGGATTGAAGAGCAACTACTTTTTTTGTTTTTGAATCAAAACATAAAACTTTAGTACTCTGTGTTCCACAATCTATTCCTGCAATAATTGCCATGAGTTCCTCCTGTTGATATATGAACTATAAAACTAAAATATTCAAAAAAACATAGACAAAATTGTAAAAACATATGTATTATTGATATATGGATATCAAAGATGCAGTATATGTACTTCAGTTACATGAAGAAGAGGCAATTGTTCATCACCAGAGATTGCACAAACACAGTAAGAATAGTTTTGAACTTCATTTTTTCTTAGAAGGAAGTGGAAAATTGAGGATAGGAAAGACGACGTATTCAATTGGAAAAGGATCTCTTTTTATAATTGATGGCAATATTGAGCACAAAATCACAGCAGATAAAGACAATGCCATAACTTATTATGCTATATTGATGGAATATGAAGATAGAGATGCAGCAATAATAGATTCTTTATCAAACAAAGGTTCATTTAAAATAGATAGCAAGCAGAGATTTTTATTTGAAGAGATAAAGGATAAAGGTGTGTCAAAGAGCCCAGAGCTCAGAATGAGCGCATGCTATCAACTGCTTTCATTCCTATATGCTCTTGATTTTGATTATCAGAAAAAATCCTCTATCGATAACAGCAAAGGATCAAACATTGCGCTTCTCAAAGCAAATAATTATATGGAGCGTCATGTCTTTGATTATATATCACTTGATGATATTGCAGAATATGTACACCTTGATCCAAGCTATCTCATAAGATTGTTCTCTCAAACTTTTCATACCTCTCCCATGAAGTTCTATTTCAACTTAAAAATGGAGGCTGCAAAAAATCTTCTTGCAACAAGCACTCTCTCCATCAAGGAGATTGCTGCAAAGCTCAGTTTCTGCAATGAATTTTACTTCTCCAAAAGATTCAAAGAAATAGTTGGACAGCCCCCTTCAAAATATAGAAAGACACATCTGCAATTGCTTGATAGCAAAAAAACAGATATATAAAAAGAGGTTCCAATTCATAAATTGAAATAGATCAATTAATTGGGACCTCATATGGTTTTTTATAAAATCATTCAGATAGCAAACATATCTCTTGTGTTTATTTGTTT